>JALOMY010000056.1 GCA_025455225.1 Cyclobacteriaceae bacterium
CAACCGTTCTTTACAACAAAGCCTACCGGACAAGGAACTGGGCTAGGACTTTCACTGTCTTATGATATTGTAACGAAAGGACATGGGGGAGAGCTTAAGGTAACGACACAGGAAGGCAGCGGTTCAGAGTTCATCATCACGTTACCTACCTGACGAATGAAACGAATTGAAGAAATGATAGCCATGATTATGAACCTAATCATTCATGAAAGGAAACTTGCTGCCAACATCCTGTTCATAACGACAATCCTTTTGACAAGACATGTAGCATTTACGCAAATGGTCCATATTCAGCAGGCGGATAGTTTGAGGAAGGAACTTGCAATCGTTAAACAGGATACAAGTCGTGCAATAATTCTGGCCGACCTTGCTGAAGCTTACCGGGCAGAAAAACCGGATTCCACCTTGTATTTTGCAGACCAGGCGCTGCAGCTTTCACGTAATATCAATTTTCCGTTTGGGGAGATGCGCGCATACTTTGTTCTTTGCCACTATTTTCAATTTAACGGTATTGATCTTCCCAAGGCCCTGGAAACAGGCAAGAAGGCAGTTGACATTACCAGAAAGTACCATTTCAACGATTACGAGGCTGGTTGTTTGATAAGATTAGGAACGGTTCATCTTACATTAGGAAATACTCAGGAAGCCTTCAATTGTTTCCGAACGGGAAACCAGTTATCAGCAAACGGTGTGCATCCTTTCTTTCATGCCATTACGTATTCGTGGCTTGCCAGAACCTATTTGACCATGAATAAACCAGACTCTGCTTTATATATGGCAAAGTTAGGCTATGAGAAGGCTGTCGAGCTCAATAACGACTTTGTACTTGGCGGGGCGCTGCAAAATATGGGAAGGATGTATGCCATCAAGGGAAATTATGAACTTGCTCAGCATTATTACCACCAGAGAATAGCTGCAGCGGAAGGAATTAACGAGTATGTAGATGTTGCAAGCGGCTATATGAACCTGGCCTATTTGTTCAGGGATATTAAACAAAATGATTCAGCTATTTATTATGCAAAGAAAGCCTACGACCTGTTTCGTCCCCGTTTATTTGCATCCGTCAATGACCCAGCGAGACTATTGTCAACGTTGTTAGAAATAAGCGATCCTGCCGAAGCCCTTCGTTATCTGAAGATCGCTGACGCTGCGAAGGACAGCGCTTACAATATTCAAAAAATACAAGTGGCGCAAGCATTGGTATTTAAAGAGAGAGAACGTCAGGCAGAATTAGCATATGAAAATCAAGCTTACCAAAACCGAATAAGGCAATATGCACTACTGGGTGGGATGGGACTGTTGCTATTGGGAGTGTTTAGTCTTTATAGAAATAACCGGAGCAAGCAAAGAGCAAACCTTGCTTTGGAAAAGCAAAAGAAAAAAGTAGAAGAAACGCTTACAGAATTAAGGTCCACTCAGTCCCAACTCATTCAATCCGAAAAAATGGCATCACTGGGAGAGCTGACGGCAGGGATTGCACACGAAATTCAAAATCCATTGAACTTTGTCAATAATTTTTCTGATGTAAATAGGGAGCTTCTGGAAGAATTAAAGGAAGAGGCAGATAAAGGAAATCTTAAGGGAGTAAAAGCGATTGCAGATGATGTGATCAGAAACGAAGAAAAAATAAACCATCACGGCAAACGAGCCGATGCCATCGTAAAAGGCATGCTTCAGCATTCGCGATCAAGCACGGGACAGAAAGAACCAACAGACATCAATGCGTTGTGCGATGAGTATCTACGATTAGCGTATCATGGTTTGAGAGCCAAGGACAAATCGTTCAATGCCAAGTTTGAATCTCAGCTTGATCCATCCTTACCCAAAGTCAAAGTAGTTCCGCAGGACATTGGCCGGGTTGTGCTGAACCTGATTAACAATGCCTTCTATGCTGTGAATGAGAGAGCGAAGCAAGGCATTGCTGGCTACGACCCCACCGTAACCGTAAGCACTTCTTTTTTATCCCCCTTTGGAGGCCTGCCTGCCGGACAGGCAGGGGGCAAGGGGGAGGTAATGATCTCAGTTAAAGACAACGGCCCCGGCATTCCCGATCATATCAAAGAGAAAATCTTTCAGCCTTTCTTTACCACCAAACCCACCGGTCAGGGAACAGGACTAGGCTTGAGTTTGAGTTACGATATTGTGAAAGCGCATGGCGGGGAATTAAGAGTGGAAACGAAAGAAGCCCGCCCGGATGACCCGGTCGGACGGGGAGAAGGCCTGCCTGCCGGTCAGGCAGGTTCAGTATTTACCATTGCCCTTCCTATGACCTAATCAGTTATGAGAACACTATTCACACTTTCACTTCTCTTATCCTTGCTTGCTCCCCTGTCTGCCGCTGCCCAGAATATGGATGTACTTCAGTTCGATAAACTCATGCAAACACTGAAAGAAACAAAGTCAGACAGTACACGGGCACTGACCTATGCTCAACTTGCGGAATATTATCGAAACTGGAGGATGGACTCTACTCTTTACTATGGAGAAAAGGCACTTACTCTATCTCGCTCCATCAATTACCCTTCCGGGGAAGCCAAAGCACTTTCCATTCTCAGCCACTACTATTTTGCAAATGACGATCTTCCCAAAGGGTTAGAACTGGGCCTCACAGGATTGAACGTAGCACGTAAAAACAACCTTCGATACGATCAGGCCTCATTACTGATTCGCATCGCGAACGTCTATGCCAACTTGCGGGACTTCCGGCAGGCACTTGCCTATTATCATCAGGCTATAGCGGTGACGGAAGGTGCACCGGATCGCTTCTTCTACGGTGCCGCTCACTGGCGGATGGGGGATGCTTTTGCACAAATGAATGAAGTTGACTCCGCGATCTATTATGCCGAAAAGGCGGTAGACATCGCGCAGATGATGGGAAACAACTTCATTCAGCAAGGCGTGGTCCCCACGCTGGGATTCGCCTATGGAAAGAAGGGTTACGACTCCCTGGCCCTTCACTACCTCCGATCCAACAATTACTCGGCTAACCTGATCATGCGTGCTATCTTCTTTAAAGACAGAAATCAATATGACTCTGCCATTTCCTGTGCCCTCCGCGCATATGAACGGGGCCTTCGGAGCCCGGCCAGACAAACCGAGTTAGCCTCCGCCACGCTATTGTCTGAATTGTATGAGTCGACTGATCCGGCAAAGGCACTGAAATACCTGAAGATTGCGAATGCCGCCAGAGAGAGCATTTCAGGATCCGCAAGCGTTTTGTCTGCTAAAGCAATTGAACTTAAACAACAGGAGCAGGAGACTGAAATCAAGATTGCGGAGTTGAACTTTCGCAACTTACTTAAAATTTATGCGACTCTGGCCAGTCTTCTGCTGGTCCTGGTGATTGCCTTATTGGTGTATAGAAACTACAGAAAGACGCAAAAAGCAAATGTGCTGCTCGAGCAACAAAAACAAGAGATAAACCAGGCGCTGGCCGACCTTAAGCAGGCTCAATCCCAACTCATCCAATCCGAGAAGATGGCCAGCCTGGGTGAACTTACAGCAGGCATTGCTCATGAGATCCAGAATCCTCTGAATTTTGTGAACAATTTTAGTGAAGTCAACAAGGAATTGCTTGCCGAGATGCAGGAGGCCATCAATAATGAAAACTTTGAGGAAGCCCGTTTACTTTCAAAGGACATAATTGAAAACCAGGAAAAGATAAACAATCATGGCAGGCGTGCCGATGCCATAGTAAAGAGCATGCTGCAGCACAGCCGTATCAGTTCTGGAAAAAAAGAATTAACGGATATCAATGTCTTATGCGATGAATACCTGCGATTGGCGTATCATGGTTATCGTGCAAAGGATAAATCATTCAATGCAAAGTTTGAGTCTCGGTTGGATCCAACCTTACCTAAAGTCAATGTGGTTGCGCAGGATATTGGGCGGGTTGTACTGAATCTGATCAATAATGCCTTTTATGCTGTGAATGAGAAAAGTAAGCTGCAAGCTTCGGGCTACGAGCCGCGGGTTCTTGTTACTACGCAGAATAAGGGTGATAAGATTGAAATCAATGTAGAAGACAACGGCCCCGGCATTCCCGATTCCATAAAAGAAAAAATCTTTCAACCCTTCTTCACCACCAAGCCAACCGGGCAGGGAACTGGGCTTGGATTGAGTTTGAGTTATGATATTGTGAAGGCACACGGGGGTGAGTTGAAGGTGGAAGCAAGTGAAAGGGGAGGTAGTACGTTTACAATTAAATTTTCGGCCACGTAAACTATTCAAATGAGATTACTGAAAGTAATACTACTTTTTTTATTACCTGGTTTTTCCCAGGCACAGGATAATCCATTATATGTGGAACCCTCCCGGGATGAAGCAGATAGTTTTCGTCTTGTGTTAAAACAAGATATCAATGATACACTTCGGATGGCTGCTTACCGCGAGTTGTCGCTTTTCTACTTAGATATTAACACGGATAGTGCTCTCTATTTTATTGGAAAAGCGTTGCCCCTGGCGCAGAAGTTAAACTTAAAATTATGGGAAGCAGATGCCTTAGATTTAATGGCAATTAATCTAAGGAATCAGGGTAATTACACCCGGTCTTTGAAAGCCTTCAATGAAGCCCTTAAAATAACGGAGAGTAGGGAATGCGAGGAGAATATTTGGCGCATTTCAAAATTTACACAAAGTAATAAGCCTGAATTCGCCAGGTTAAGTTTGCTGGCCACCATTCAAAGCGATATGGTTGAATTATACGCTGCAACAGCCAATTATGACAGGGAGTTGCGCATGGTACGCCAATGCTTTGCTATAGCAACACAAATAAAGGATTACACCCTTCTTTCACAGGCTTATAGACATTTAGGTCAGATTTATACGAGAACTGATCGTCTGGATTCAGCACTTAGCGCGTATGAAAAATACTTTGAGTGTGCGGCCAAAGCCGGGTTCAGAAAGTACAGCCACCTGTCGTTTAATAATATTGGTAACATCTACTTAAAAAAGGAACTATACCGCCATGCTTTAAAGAATTACCGCAATGCACTTCAAATCAGTAAGGAGCAGAATAATTACTGGGGTATCGGGTCATCCTATATTGCCATTGCTAAATATTATATAGCAATTAATAAAAATGATTCCGCGTTGTATCATGCCAAAGCTGGATTAGCGACACTTAAAAGCTCAGGACAGGTACGGTATTATAATGATGCGTATACTACGTTGGTTTCAATTTATAAAAATCTGAACATGCCCGACAGTGCTTTGTTGCATATGGAGATTGCCTCAGCGATTAAAGATTCGTTGGTCAGTCTTGAGAAAATAAAGCAATTTCAGAATGTGGATTTTGATGAACAGCTACGCTTGCAGGAATTAGAAAAGGAGAGTATCAAAACGAAAAGCAGGATACGAACATATTCTTTACTTACCGGACTGGGTATAATTTTGATTGTTGCTTTCATACTCTATCGCAACAACCTGCAGAAACAAAAAGCAAATAAAGTATTAGAAGCAACACTTGCCGATTTAAAATCCACCCAAGCCCAGCTTATTCAATCCGAGAAGATGGCATCGCTGGGAGAGCTCACGGCTGGCATCGCGCATGAAATTCAGAACCCATTGAATTTTGTGAACAATTTTTCTGAAGTAAATTCTGAACTGATTCTGGAGTTGAATCAGGAAGCTGAAAGAGGGAACCTTGATGAAGTAAGGACATTAGCTAAAGATATTCAGAAGAATGAGGAGAAAATTGCGTTTCACGGCAAACGAGCCGATGCGATAGTAAAGAGCATGCTTCAGCATAGCCGTACCAGTTCTGGAAAGAAGGAGCTAACCGATATTAATGCGTTGTGCGATGAATATTTACGTTTGGCATATCACGGTTATCGCGCAAAAGATAAATCCTTCAACGCCAGGTTTGAAACCGATTTGGAGCCCTCACTTCCTCAAATAAACATTGTACCTCAGGATATCGGGCGTGTTGTGTTAAATCTGATCAACAATGCCTTCTATGTGGTCAACGAAAAACGAAAAGCCAACACTGAGGACTATGAACCCACTGTAACTGTAAGCACCTCAATTTTATCCCCCGCTGGCGAGGGTAAGGGTGTGGTGCAAATCTCAGTTAAAGACAACGGTCCAGGCATTCCTGACACTATAAAAGAAAAAATCTTTCAGCCATTCTTTACTACCAAACCAACCGGGCAGGGGACAGGATTGGGTTTGTCTCTTTCTTATGATATTGTAAAAGCGCATGGAGGTGAGTTTAAAGTGGAGACAAAGGAGGGAGGAGGTACTGAGTTCAGTATTCAACTACCTGTCGCCTGAATAAAATATCGATTAACTTACTTCTATAATAGTTGATTGATTGCACGTATGATTTGTTGTAGACTGTAACTAAAAGCTTCAAAACGATGATGGTAGCAAAACTGCTCTTACTCTTCTCGCTGATTCATACAACTGATTCGGTAAATCGTGTTGAGTCTGACTCCATTCATCAACCAGCAAGGAATGAAGTGGTGATTCATGATTCACTTTTCCTTAGTTCAGAGATTAGATTAGCCTTCAATGATTTGAAGGGTTGGAAGTTTTCACCACAAGACGATCCTTCCTTTGCGCAACCGGATTATGATGACAGCCAATGGTATACGCTGGAAAATTCACCCTTTGAAACATATCAATTACCTGATTCATTGTGGAAGGGTTTTGGCTGGCTCAGACTTCGCATCCGGGTGGATTCAGCATTTAGTAAGAACCTAAATATAATCTCTCCGCATATTTTGGGTGCTTCTGAGTTATACATCAACGGCAATCTCGTGCTGAACCATGGAGTACCCGCAACAACGGCTGAAGAACAACAATTACTTGGCGCTGTATTAGACCTCGGAAAACACTACGAGTTTTTACCTGGAGCAACTTACCAGATTGCGGTCAGGTACTCCCTTCATCACCTCAACATCATGAGGCATCTCAGCCTGGGAAGCTATCTGCAGCCGTTACTGCTTTCGGTTATTGTAACCAACTATGATACACTTAGCCTATGGATTGAAAGAACCATCATCACAACGTTTGTTTTTACTATTGCGGCAACCATTTTATTGATGGTGATGCTGCTTCATTTGTTTATGTATCTGTCTGTTTCCGAAGAAAAAGCAAACTTTGCTATTTTAATACTAAGCGCTTGCCTGTTTTTACTTTCTATCATACAGGTTTTACAGGGTTTTAGTGTTCATAACTTTTGGCTCTACATTATTCTTTCATCAACAGCACCCACCCTTTTAGTGATGACCAGCGGAAGCCTGGTTCCATGGGTAACTCACCAGGTTTTAAATGTTCCTGTTTCTGTATTTTGGAAGAGATTTATTTTCGCTCCATTATTAGTTGGCTTATTTCTGGCATTATTTCCAGAATTTCCATTCGAGATAGTGATATATCTTATCGGTCTTTTATTAGTAATACTGATGATCACAGGCAGCATTATTGCCATTATCAAATCCAGAAAAATGAAAAAGCGGGGAATTGGTTTGATTGCCGGGTCATTACTTGTCTATCCATTGCTTTTTATTGTTATGATAATTTTAGTCGTTAACGGTATGAATTATTTATGGAGCTATGCATTTCTTTTCATTATGCTTATTAGCATGCCTGTCGGGATGTCCATTCATCAGGGAAAGAAATTTTTAAAACTTCATATGCAATTGGATTCACTGGTTAAAGACCGTACTGCAGAACTAAGCAAATCACTCAATGAACTAAAAGCAACTCAATCCCAACTCATCCAATCCGAGAAAATGGCAAGCCTCGGTGAACTTACCGCGGGAATTGCCCATGAGATTCAGAACCCATTGAATTTCGTTAACAACTTCAGTGAAGTAAACAAGGAATTGCTGACCGAGATGCAGGAAGCCATCAATAGGGAAAACTTTCAGGAAGCCCGTTTACTTGCAAAGGATATAATTGATAACCAGGATAAGATTAACTTCCATGGCAAGCGTGCCGATGGTATTGTTAAGAGTATGTTACAACATTCCCGAACCAGCTCCGGCAAAAAAGAAATAACAGATATCAACGGCTTGTGTGACGAATATCTGCGTTTAGCTTATCATGGATATCGGGCAAAAGACAAATCATTTAACGCAAAGTTTGAAACTCACCTCGATCCTACTTTACCAAAGATTAATGTGGTGCCACAGGAGATTGGCAAAGTGGTGTTGAATCTTGTCAACAATGCTTTTTATGCCGTGAATGATAAGGTGAAGAGAGGTATTCCCGGATACGAACCTGCAGTAACTGTTACTACCAAAAACGTGGGAGACAAAATCGAAATAAGCGTAACAGACAATGGTCAAGGCATTCCCGATTCCATCAGGGAAAAAATCTTTCAACCTTTCTTTACCACCAAGCCTACTGGCAGGGGAACCGGATTAGGATTAAGCTTGAGTTATGATATTGTGAAAGCGCATGGCGGGGAGTTAAGTGTCGAATCTGTTCAAGGCAAGGAAACAACATTCACCATCATTATACCCATTTTGTCATGAGGCTAAAAGCAATCCAGGCACACTTAGTATTTGTTTCATTGCTGATAGCCACCCAATGTGCATTGGCCCAGACAAACGACTTGCAGTTCAATCACTTGCTTGGCTCAAATGGAATTACGTTGGGTAAAATCAATGCCATCACCCAGGATAAGCTTGGATTTATCTGGCTTTCCGATCAATCCAACCGGTGTCTGGTGCGCTACGATGGCAATCATATGAAGCGGTTTTCCTACAGCCAGGGTAAGCCCAACACCCTGGGCGGATATTACCCGGAATGCCTGGCCACCGATCCGTCAGGCATATTGTGGATCGGATTTTATGGTCAGGGGCTCGACCGTTATGATCCCTATACCAATACCTTCACTCATTATAGTCATAGCGATGATGATCCTGAGAGCTTAAGCAATAATGTAGTTTCGGCTGTACTGGTTGACCACCTGGGTAACGTGTGGATTGGCACCGATGGCGGGCTCGACTTGTTCGATGCGGCTACCGGAAAATTCAAACATTTCAAGCACGATCCCGCAGACTCAACCAGCCTGAGTCACGATGTGGTCCGCTCCATTTATGAAGACAGACAGGGGGTACTTTGGGTAGGCACCGGTATAGCATTCGTTCCGGGCGATGAAGGAGGCCTTAACCGGTTCGATCGGACTATCGGAACATTCACCCGCTATATTCATGAACCGGAAAATCCAAACAGCCTGGTTGATAACAAAGTAAGGGCGATCTTTGAAGACAGCTATGGAAATTTCTGGGTCGGCACCCGTGGCGATGGCATTCATAAAATGAATCGGGAAGCCGGTACATTTCAACGGTTCCGGTTCAATCCAGCCGATCCCAATGCATTGAGCCGGCTGCCTTCAATAGGGGGTGCCGATCATATTACCTTTATCATTGAAGACACCGATAGAAAAGTATGGTTTGGCTCCCTCTTCAATGGGGTTACCCGGTATGATCCTTCTAGCGGAGCGTTGGAGCGCTTCGGTGCAGAAACTCCGGAGTTCAGTGACAATACCAGTTGGTGTGCCTATGCGGCCCCTGATGGGCATGTTTGGCTAAGTACCCAGAACTCAAACCTCTTCAGGATTGATTTGCATAACACGGTCATTCCTTATTATGCAGGACCAGGTTACGTGAGGGCCTATTTACAGGAATCCTCCTCGGTTGCCTGGTTCGGTACGGATAATGGATTGATCCGGGAGGATCGAAACGAAGGCCAACGGCAGGTGTTCAGGCATGACCCCAACAATCCAACCAGCATCAGTTCAAACGATATTAATGCCATTATCAAAGACAGCAATGGCGAGTTTTGGATCGGCACAACAAACGGACTGAACCGGTTTGATCCATCAACCAAACTGTTTACCCGCTATTATCATGACCCAAATGATACCCTGAGTCTTGGAGATAATAATATTCAGAAGATCGCTGAGGATGGTAACGGCTATCTTTGGATTGGTACAAATACTTCAGGGTTTTATGTTTTTGATCGTAAGGCCGGCAAAGTACACAAGGCGTTTCCGGGATACTATGGCGTGTGGGCTTTAGCAAAAATCGGAGATCAATATCTTTGGGGAGGCACCCCTCAAATGGGATTTCGCTATGATGTAAAAAATGAAGAGTTCAACTATTTTTTTGATGGCATAGGGATTCAATGCTACTATCCGGATGCAAAGGGCCTTGTCTGGATTGGCACGGAGCAGGGGCTCTATTGTTATAATCATAAGAAAGATGTGTTTGACTATTCTCAATTCACACGAATTGATATTGAAGGGAGTGTCAGCTCCATTATAGGCGATAACCGGGGAAATCTATGGATGACTTCACCCAACATAGGATTGATCAGGTACACGCCTGAAACCAGGGAGCGTATTGTCTACGGCAAAAGGAATAATGTGCAACTTGAAAGTCTGGCGACCAGCACAATTTACCAGGCAGAGGATGGCAACCTCCTGATTGGGACAAGGATAATAAATGGGTATCATAAATTTAATCCCGATAAAATACGGGAAAATCAGGATTCCTCGCGGCTATACTTTTCTTCCTTGTCACTAAACGGCATCGACTTTACCGTTGGAGATGGTTCTGTTTTCACCGGATCGATTTTTACGGCATCCAACATCCGTCTCGCTCACAATCAGAATACATTTGCCTTACGGTTTACCGAAATTGATTTCACAAATGATGATGATACAAGGATTTATTACAGGCTGGAAAATTACGATACTGAATGGCGTAATTCTTATGCGGAAGAACCTGCAAACTACTTCCAGATACCTCCCGGTGAATATGTTTTCAAAATCAGGGCAAACCACAACCAGTCTGGGCAATGGACCGAAAAAAGTCTAGCGATAACCATAGCTCCACCCTGGTGGACTACCTGGTGGGCGTATAGCGGGTATGGTTTACTCTTCATGGGCGGAGTATTTCTTGTTGACCGGGTGCAG
>JALOMY010000057.1 GCA_025455225.1 Cyclobacteriaceae bacterium
GATTGATTATTCAAGAGGAGATGTACCGCTCTACCTCCGGATGCTTCACCCGGAAATAAAAAACCTCTATTTCATTGGCCTGTTTCAGCCCCTGGGTTGTATCTGGCCAGGTTCAGAACTGCAAAGCCGACTCATGGCACGCGAACTCATCGGAAAATGGAAACGGCCTTCCAATCTGAAAGAAAAAATAAAGAATGAGCTCGTTCATCCCGACTTCAGGCAAATCAAAACACCACGGCATACCATTACAGTAGATTATCATAAATTCAGGAAGCGGTTGTTGCGCGAGTTGAAAAAATAGTCCGGATTCGGACGTGGCATTCATGGTTTGCGTACCATCTATCACAAAATTCAGAATTTGGTCAACCATCCGCCAACGGGTAACATCCTTTTTCGTAAGAATCCATTAAACCTCATCACCATGCTCAGGAACTTCTTCAAGACCGCTTACCGGAATATCCTTAAATACAAGTCATACTCCATCATCAATTTCATCGGCCTTACCTGCGGTATTGCACTCACCCTCCTGATCCTGGTTTATGTGCGAAGTGAATTAAGTTATGATCGTTTTCATGAGAAAGCCGACCGCCTCTACCGTCTGCGGTATTCTGCCCCCAATGGATTGGAACTTGCCACCTCACCCCCGCCCATAGCTCCCAAATTAAAAGATGAATTTTCGGAAATAGAAGAAGTTGCCCGGGTGTACATCCGCAATGTGAGCATCAGCCTTCCGAACAACCAGGAAGCCTTCGAAGAAAGTACTATTGCATTTGCCGACTCTGCCTTTACCGACATGTTCTCGCTCGAATTTATTAAAGGCAATCCTAAAAACGCCTTACACGATAAGTTCACGGTGTTGATTAATGAAGAGATGGCTGAAAAATATTTTGGCGATCAGGATCCGATTGGTGAGACACTCATTTTTTCCGGAAGGCAATCCTTCAAGGTGATTGGAGTCGTGAAAGATTTTCCGGAAAATTCGCATTTGCGTTTCAACATGCTCGTTCCATACGATGACATGTTCGATCTGGAAGATGAGCGAACCGAAGCCGTGCTGCGTAATAACCTGTCGCGTAATTTTATTATCAGCCATTCGTACACCTATATTCTATTGCGGCCCGGAGCCACACCCGATAACATCAATGCCGGCATGGATGCATTCATCAAGAAACATGCAGAGCCGATTTTCCTGGTGGGCCAGGTATTTACCTTAATGCCGATTGTGGATATTCATTTACATAGCCCACTGCAGGCCGAGCCAACTGCAACCAACACCATGACCAATATTTATATTTTTATTGGCGTTGGTATTCTTACGCTTCTGATCGCCTCTATTAACTACATCAACCTTAGCACGGCACAATCGTTCACCCGCATGAAAGAAATCGGGATCAGAAAAATAATGGGTTCGATGAAGTACCAACTCATTGTCCAGTTTCTTGCCGAGAGTTTCCTGTTTTGCCTGGTTTCGATGATGATGGCCTACCTGGCTTTTGATGCAGCGTTGCCGCTTCTCAACCAGGTAACCGGAAAACATCTTGAATTCATTCAGGTAGTGGATGGCACACTAATCTCATTATCATTTTTATTGCTGGTCGTAATTTCTGTGTTGGCAGGTGGTTATCCGGCTTACTTCATTTCATCGTTCGAATCAATTACCGCATTGAAAGGAGCAGGTACAACAGGTGATGGAAATCAATTCCTGCGAAAAATTTTAGTCGTGGTTCAATTATCCATCGCCTGCATGTTGCTTTCCGGATCATTATTGATTGTAAAACAACTCAATTACCTGAATAGCCGGCCATTAGGTTACCAGCGCGAACATCTTATCAATATTCCGTTGTACAGTCAGAACCTGAACGGATATTTTCAGCAGCGTGACTCCACCTTTCAGGTTCGTTTGCAAACCTTCCGCGATGTTGTGGAAGGCCAGACCGGAATTAAGAAAACTTCCTTATCGTCTGGTTCACCGGGTACCGGAAGCGTTTTCAGGGGAACTGTACCGGAAGGATTTACCCGCGAAGACAATATTTTTGCCGCTAACATTTCCGTGGATTACGATTTTCTGAAAACGTATGATATAGAGTTGATTGCCGGACGCGAATTCAGTATGGATTATCCATCGGATGCTGCTGAAGGATTTATGGTAAATGAAACGGCCGTGCGTGAATTCAACTGGGGAACACCCGAACAAGCTTTGGGCAAAACCATCGACCGGGAAGGAAAAAAAGGACAGGTGGTTGGCGTGGTTAAGGACTTTAACTTTACTGACCTGACAGTACCTATTTCGCCCCTTATCATGGCGGTAGACCGGAACCAGTTCAATACCCTTTCGGTTCGGTTTGAAAATGCAAATGTTGAATCTACCATCACCAAATTGGAACAGGAATGGAACAAATTGTTTCCTGAAAAAGCGTTTGAATTCACTTTTCTGGACGAACAACTGAACCAACAGTATTCGAACTTTCAGAATTTCGGTACGATTATCCAGGTATTTACAGGCATTGCCATTCTCATCTCCTGCCTCGGTGTTTATGGATTGGTACTGTTTACCGTGCAGCGCAAAGTAAAAGAAATTGGTGTGCGTAAAGTATTGGGCGCCAATGTGAGCAGTATCCTCTTGTTGATTTACCGTGATTTCGCCTGGCTCATTGTTATTGGATTCATTTTGGCCGTACCGGTGTCGTACTATATGATTAACCAATGGTTTACCAACTTTATCTACCATACCAATATTGATGTTGGCACCTACTTCATCAGTCTGGCATTGGTATTTTTTGTTGTTTCCTTAACCATCAGCTACCAGGCCATTCGGGCGGCACAGGGTAACCCGGTTAATTCGCTGCGAAGCGAGTGAAAATCAAATACGATATTGTACAGTTAACGGAAAATCAGCACAGTATCGTAATCGTAATTAACCACCCTGGATTTGTTTAAACCAACAGTCCTCTAATCGTGAAAACAGGCTCCCCCTAAAGGATTAACACCTTTGGTGTTACTGCACTACCTTTCGCAAAAGGTTGAAAATAGTATTGGCACAGAATTCCTGATTGTTTCATCTTTGCAACTTACTTCCCCATGTAACTATTAATGCGTATTTTCGACACATTGACAAAATTCAGGTATATGCAACATTCTCGTATGGTACGCCTCGGGCTGATGGCGTGCTTCCTTTTACTTCTTGCCTCCTGCGCTACCAAACGCAGCGACAAACCCAAGGTGCTGGTTTTCAGCAAGACTGCAGGTTTTCATCATGAATCCATAACCGATGGCATTGCCGCCATTCAAAAACTGGGTTCAGAAAATGGATTTGATGTGGACACAACCACCAACAGCGAACTGTTTACGGAAGAAAATCTCAAACAATATGCGGCTGTGATCTGGCTGGGCACAACCGGTGATGTTTTGAATCAATACCAGGAGGCTGACTTCGAACGGTATATTCAATCCGGTGGCGGTTATGTTGGCGTTCATGCAGCAGCCGACACGGAATACGAGTGGGGTTGGTACAACCGGTTGGTTGGTGGTTATTTTGCTGATCACCCGGGCATTAACGATACCTTTCCAAACGTTCAACCGGGCACCATTAAGGTTATCGATCATAATCATCCTTCCACCAGTTTCTTACCCGATGTGTGGAGCCGCACCGATGAATGGTACAGCTACAAGAGCATGAATACCGATGTCAAGGTATTATTGGAACTGGATGAAGCCAGTTACCAGGGTGGACTGGACATGGGCATCCACCCGATTGCCTGGTACCACGACTTTGATGGCGGGCGTGCATTTTATACCGGTTTAGGTCATACCCGTGAATCGTACTATGAAAAAGAGTTTCTTCATCATTTATTGGCAGGGATCGAATACGCAATCGGGAAAAACGGCAGTCCTGATTTTAAGAAAGTAAAAACACAACGTGTACCCGAAGCAAACCGTTTTGAAAAAACGATGCTTGTTCTGGGTGAGTTTACAGAACCCACCGAGATGACCATTCTTCCCAACCTGGATATTCTTATTGCTCAACGCAGGGGTGAAATTCTTCTGTACAAGAACGGAGACTCAACCGTTCGCGAGATTGCCAAGTTGGATGTGTATTGGAAAACCGAAGTGCCCGGGGTGAATGCCGAAGAAGGGCTGATGGGGTTGCAGAAAGATCCCAACTTTGCGAAGAACGGTTATGTATTTATGTATTACAGTCCGAAGGATAAAGAAGTGAATCGTCTTTCACGATTTAAGTACGCCAATGATCAACTCGATCTTGCCAGCGAGAAAATTATTCTTGAACTGTATTCCCAGCGTAACATCTGCTGCCATACAGGCGGATCGATTGCCTTTGATAAGGAAGGTAATCTATTCCTCTCCACAGGCGACAATTCAACACCATTTGATCAGCCTACAAAGTACGCCAACAACGGCTACGCACCGTTGGATGATCGACAAGGCCTGCACCAGTTTGATGCACGCAGAACCTCAGGCAACTCAAACGACTTGCGTGGAAAAATTATCCGGATCAAAGTGAATGACGATGGTACTTACACCATTCCGAAAGGAAACCTTTACCCGGAAGGAACAGAAGGAACCCGACCGGAGATTTATGTACAGGGTAACCGCAATCCTTACCGTATTTCTGTCGATCAGAAAAATGGATTTCTCTATTGGGGTGAAGTGGGTCCGGATGCAAACGCAGACAGCCTTGATAAACGCGGACCTCGCGGTTACGATGAAGTGAACCAGGCGCGGCAGGCGGGCAATTTTGGCTGGCCTTATTTTGTTGGCAACAACTATCCGTATTGGGAATATGATTACGCCACCAATACATCGAAATTAAAATTTGATCCGGCAAAACCGGTGAACAATTCACGGAACAACACCGGCATTAAAGAATTGCCTCCCGCACAACCGGCTTTCATCTGGTATCCCTATGGTGTTTCACCCGACTTCCCCCAGGTGGGTACAGGTGGCCGTAACGCCATGGCCGGCCCGGTATATTACTCGGATATGTTTCCGGCTGAATCACGTTATCCTTCTTATTACGATGGAAAACTGTTTATCTACGATTGGGTTCGTGGTTGGATCAAAGCCGTTACCATGAAACCCAATGGCGACTTTGATAAAATGGAACCGTTTATGCAGGGCGTTGTATTCAATGCACCTATGGATATGGAAGTTGGACCGGATGGAAAACTTTACATTCTTGAATATGGTAACGGATGGTTTTCTAAAAATGCCGATTCCGGATTATCGCGAATCGACTTCAACGGAGGCAACCGAACGCCAACCGTTCACTCTATTGCAGTTAATAAAACATCAGGTTCGTTACCCTTCACTGCGGTGTTTACGGCTGATGCATCCGATCCGGAGAAAGATCCGCTGGTGTATACCTGGGATCTTGGAAACGGTGAGCGCATAGCCACCAACGAGCCCAGGTTGGAATACACATACAAAACTATTGGTGATTACATTATTCGGGTTGAAGTTTCCGATCCCGGTGAGTTGCGGGCACGAAGCAAAGCCCTTGAAGTTTATGCCGGTAACATTGCTCCGGAGATTACCATATCGCTGAAGGGTAATCAGTCGTTTTACTTTCCCGGCAAAAAAGTGAATTACACGATATCGGTAAATGATCCTGATGATGCCGAAGCCGGCAAGGATCTTTCCACCCTCATGGTCTCAGCCGATTATGTTTCCGGGCTTGACCAGGCGGAAGCCTCACAGGGTCATCTTGTAATGTCGGATGCCATGATTGGTAAAGGATTGATTGCCTCACTTACATGCAAGACCTGCCATAAGGAAAGCGAAAAATCAATCGGTCCTGCTTATACGGATGTGGCTAAGAAATATAAACGAAGTATGGATGCCACCAGCTACTTACTTAACAAGATTAAGAATGGTGGAAGCGGAGTGTGGGGTGAAGTAGCCATGCCGGCCAACCCGGATCTGAAAGAAGACGATGCACGAAAAATTATTACGTACATACTTTCATTAGGTCAGAGTGCGGAAGAAAAAGGAAGTTTACCACCTTCCGGTTCCGTTAATCCAACATTAGGCAAACCGGTATCCGATCAGGGAGTCTTCTTACTGACGGCCAGCTTTACCGACCGTGGTGGTGATAACATTCGACCCCTTACCTCTACGCAATCCGTTACGCTTCGGAATCCCAAACTCAGCATGGATCATGTGAGCAACCTCAATAGTTTTTCGAAGATGGTTTACAACGGCATGACCATGATGCTTATACCGAATAATGAAGCATCGTTTTCTATTCCGTCAGTTGATCTTACCGATGTCCGCATGATTCAGATTTTAGGAGGTGGCCAGGAAGCCAGCAAGGAAGGTTTCATTGTTGAGCTTCATCTCGATTCTCCGGGCGGTAAGAAAATCGGGGAGTCCAGGTTTAAGATTTCAACACCGGGGCCGGGTGGATTTCTGGTGGGCATGGCAATGATTCCTATGGATGCGGTTACCGATGGAAAGAAACATGACCTTTACTTGGTTACGAAACCGGCAGCCGAAGGCGAAGGTGTGGGCGTGTTTATGTCGCTCGAGTTTAAATCAAAATAGGACATAGAGCTTTAAACAATTAAGGACATCTCTAAAATCCTCTCACGTCATTTCGACCCTGAGCATAGCGAAGGGGAGAAATCTCCTTATTAAGTTCTGATAAGGGGATTTCCCGGTCGTTCCCCTCCTTTCCGGACGGGCAGGCCAGCCTGAACGGACGGGCAGGCCCGTTTCCTTGAAATGACGCACCTTATAAGTTTTTCGAAATGTCCATAAACTAATATTCACCTCAGCTTAGGTATTGTAAAGACTGAGGTGAATTTACTTTAACGCAATCCAACTATTAATTAATCAATAACCACTTTCTAATCTTGAACCCTTCAACGATTAAATTCTTACGGACCTTGAAAAGCATTGGATTATCGGCATTCTGTCTATTGCACATTTTTTATACTCAGGCGCAGGAAGTTACGCAGACCATTTCCGGAAAAATCACCGAACAAGTTTCGGGTAAGGGCGTTGCACAAGCACACATCTCTTTGATCCAAGAGTCTGAGGTTTCATTTCAAACCCTATCCGATGAGCAGGGGAATTTTAAAATTGAACAGGTATCCATCGGCCGTTACCGGTTGGAGATTACACACGCTTCCTATTACAATTACAGCACGGAAGTGTTTGTGCAGGCATCAAAAGAACTTTCAATAAGCATTAATCTGCGGGAACGCGTTTACCAGCTGGATGAAGTTCAGGTGGTTGCCTCCGGTGCAGGTGTTACCAGTATTCCAGGCATTACTGAACTCAGTATTGAAAAAGCAACCCGGCTTGCTGCCAATTATTATGATCCGGTTCGGGTGAGCACTGCCTACCCGGGCGTGCTTGTAGCCAACGACCAGAACAATGCCATCATTGTCCGAGGTAATTCACCTGAAGGATTACTGTGGCGGTTAAACGGATTGGATGTATTAAATCCCAATCACCTTTCGAATGCCGGCTCATTAGGAGACCGCCCGGCTGCCAATGGTGGCGGGGTGAATATGCTCAGTACGCAAATGCTGGGCACTACCAAATTCATCACCGGAAATTATGCACCTTCCTATGGCAATCTTCAATCGGCCGTTGTTGATATGGAGCTTCGCGAATCCGGCAATCCCGTCATCGCACATACCCTTCAGGCAAGCCTGATCGGCATTGATTATGCCAGCGAAGGAACTCTTATACCTGACAAACTCAGCTATACCTTTAATGCCCGGTTTTCAACCGTAGGCTTGTTGTCACTTATGGGTATTGACTTCGGTGGTGAATCCATCAGCTTCAGCGATGCGGCCGGTCAACTGGTCTACCGAACCAAAAATAATGGCATACTCAAAGGATTTTTTGTAATGGGCTACAGCAAAAATGATTTTGAATCCAAACCCCAGGACGAATGGGAAGAAGATAAAGACCGGTTCGACATTCAATATGAAGGCAATACAACCATGACCGGCTTAACCTATTCTTCACCCTTAAAAGGAGATGCACAACTTAACCTGGGAATAGGCTATTCCAGATCGAAACAAAACCGTTATGCCGATTTTATGGGTAATCCCGATCGGCCGCTACGTTGGGATGACCTGCAACAAGACAACCAGTTACTTTCTCAATTTATAACTTACCGTAAGAGGATATCCTCATCAACCTGGCTGGAAGCAGGCAATTATCTGAATTACTACCAAACCGATTTATTCCTTTATGAATACCCAACCCTTTTCGATTGCCTTTTTTGCGAACAACCCAAAGAAGGTATTGATGATGTCTATTCAAACTGGCAAAACGCCACCTACTTGCAAGCACAACAGAATCTCGGCAGAAGATGGTTGATAACCGCAGCTTTACGAGGTGTCGGTAACAACCTATATGATAAGTATTTTTTCGAACCGAGAGTGTCCCTTCAATGGGATATCAGCGAAAAGCAACAGATCAATTTCGCATACACTAATTTCAACCGTCTGCAGTCCCCTTCCATTTATCTTTCCAACAAAGACCAGGAATTACTTCCAATTCAATCGAATCAATTAACACTAGATTATGCACTTCGCATTTCTGATGATCTTTCCCTTCGATCAACTGCCTTTTACCAACATCTTTCGGATGTTCCGGTACAGCCCAATTCAACCTATTCGGTACTTAACCTGATGGAACCTGTCGAGCGAAGAGGATTGATAAACGAGGGTGAAGGTGAAAACTACGGTGTGGACCTGATCCTGGAAAAATCATTTTACAACAACTTCTATTTTCTAACCGGTGGAAGCCTTTATCGTTCAACGTACCGCGATGGCAACAACACCTGGCGTCCAACACGCTTCGATGGAAACTATACCCTTAACCTGAGTGCAGGTAAAGAATGGAGTCGATCAATGAGCAATGCCCGTAAAAGTTTTGCCATTGATACGCGCTTTCTCTATGTAGGCGGCCTGAATGAAATGCCCATACTCGAAACTTTTTCCGCATGGAGTGGTAAAACTGTCTTTAATGAACCCTCCGGTTACTCTGAAAGAATACCGGATTACAAACGATTCGATTTACGGTTAAGCTGGCGTAAGCATAAACCCAACTATACACGAAGCCTTATCCTGGATATTCAGAATGTGTTTAGCCTGCAGAATGTGGCCTATCATTATTACGATGCCTATAAACTTCAACGATCAACCCAATATAACCTGGGTATCATACCGGTGCTCGCCTATCGTGTTGAATTCTGAATTCCTTTCATTTTCTTAACGTGCGACACCCAAAAACCCTTCCGGCTGTTTTGCCAGGATGCGCCTGAACGCGAACTACAACCTGGTATTTATCTTTAACCAATTCATCAGGGATAGCATACTCAACATCAAAAAATCTTCCGGCCGT
The DNA here is from genome assembly GCA_025455225.1 of Cyclobacteriaceae bacterium. GTDB lineage: Bacteria > Bacteroidota > Bacteroidia > Cytophagales > Cyclobacteriaceae > UBA2336. The sequence continues at coordinate 9,388 of JALOMY010000057.1, forward strand.
TTCCCCGGTTAATTCCTGCGTGGCAATTGTTACTCCATCCACCAGGAAATCAAAGCCTCGGTTGCGGTCATCACCAATGTAAGAACAAAGTAATGCATTCGAAGAAGATGGATCCACTTTCATGGTAAACTCAAAATAACCACCCAGTCGCACTTCTCTTCCTGCGCGCCCCAATGCATGGCTCACATAAGATCGTTCACTGGCCGTGAGGTTGTGATCGCGCTCTGGCTGCATCTCACCGATGCGTATGTGATCAATCGTGCGTGATTCAATATCGTTGATGCGTTTTTTCTCGGCTTCGTATTCTGCCTGTCGCGTAGCCCATGATTCAGGTGTAAAGAAATCCCAGTATACATTATAATACTGTTCATAAGTCTTGTAAAAAGGTATCAGTGTTACATCCTGCGGACGAGCTACCGCTTGCGTTTGAAAGGTTAATGGCGACCCTGCCACCGGCCTGACCCAATCAGACGCTTGTTTGTTGTTCGTCATCAATACGGTAGTGCCATACACAGGATCCGGCATGTCGTTGCCCAACTGGCCGGCCAGCACCAGCGGACCATACAACAAGGCAATGCGATCGGGATTGTCCGGAATACTTTCGGTGTAGATTGTCATCGGTAATGAAAGTTCTATCGCATCATTATTCTTCCAGTTGCGATTGATCACCACAAAGCCCTCCGGAGAAACGGAAGTCTTCGCAACCTTTCCATTGATCCGTACGGTAATGTTTTTACCTGCCCATTTTGGCTGGCGTATCTTTATCGAAAACTTCTGTGTTTTTTCAGTCTGTACAGTCATGCGAACTGTATTGTCTTCCGGAAACTTCGTTTCCTGACGAATCACGATTTGCTTTTTCTTCCAGTTGAGTTCTGAAGGAATAAACAAGTTAATGATCAAGCTGCCGTCACTGCCTTCGTAGTAAATACCTTCCGTATACTTGGCGTGGTTCTCCATGCCACTGCCCACACAACAGGTAAAGGTGTTGAACGGGGTACTGAATGTTTTCTTCGCGCCCATTCGTAAGGGTACAAAGTATGTCATCATGCCATTCTCCGGATTCTGAGAAGCGAGAATGTGGTTGTACAGTGCACGCTCGTAAAAATCACCATAAGCCGAGGAAGGATTCCAGGAAAACAGATACCGTGTGAGCTTCAGCATATTATACGTATTGCACGTCTCGCAAGTATTGTCGCTTAACCGGTCATTAAGTTTATCCGGATCACCGCAATATTCATAATTACTATTGCCACCGATAACATAGGTATGATGATTCACCATCGTTTCCCAGAAGAAAGTGGCAATGGTATGATCATCAGCGGCAGCGGCCACGGTATAGCGTCTTGCCACACCGGTAACTTTAGGTACATTGGTATTCGAATGTTTGCCCGGCATGGGGTCAATCTTTTTAGCCAGCTCGCCCAGTACAAACTGATCGTGAAATTTATACGACAAATCAAGGTACTTTTTATTGCCGGTAAGTTCATAGATGTGGACCAGTACATCATTCATACCTCCGTACTCGCACTTGCGCATGGTTTCCA
>JALOMY010000309.1 GCA_025455225.1 Cyclobacteriaceae bacterium
AACGGGTAACCCGGGCCCACTTTGATAACATACCCGCTTTGAATTTTTTCTTTCTCCTGAACACCCGGAGGCAGGTATAAACCACTTTCTGTTTTGTCGGTTTGCTGGGTGGGTTTTATGAGGACCCGGTCGCCAACAACGATAAGTTTTTTAAGCTTATTATCCGATGTAAGTTTCATGAGGTTTTAGAATTAGTAATAAAAAATGTCACGCTTCAACAGAACGAAACGTGACATTGATTGTTCAGATTTTTTATTTCTTCCGGGTTGCCTTGAATGGAAACTCCATTCCTCCGGCTGACATAGTGCCATTCATTTCTTCGCCAACCAGCTTGGCGCTGAATAATACACTGGTGCCGCTGTAATACAATTCACCGGTGACTTCCTGGTTGGCTTCATCCCAGGTAAATTTTTCGAAGGGCAGGTCGTAGCCGTTGGCATTAAGTTTTGCAGAGTATGCGGTTTCCTGCTGGGTAACGGTCATAATACCTGCGAAATCACCTTCCGGGGTTTCTTTAATAGAATAATCCCAATCACCGGCCGGGGTTACTTTGGTTTTGGAAGATGCAGTACTTGTTTTGGTTGACGTGCAGGCGGCCATCAGGAGGAGGCCTGCGAAAAGCGTAATGATTAATTTCATATATAAAGTGAATAGTCAGTTTATGAGTGCAAAAGTAGGGTAACTAGTCGAATAAATCAGCCTGTTCTTCAGACCGATCAACCAGACGCTGGTCAATATTTTTTGAAGGTTTGATGCCCAATTTTTTAAATTCTTCAACCCGTCTAACCAGGTTGCCGGAACCTGTCGATAATTTGTTCATGGCACTTTCGTAGGATTTCTGTGAGCGTTGCATCAGGGTACCCAATTCAACCAGGTCATCCGTGAAGCCTTTGAATTTTTCATAAAGAGCGGTTGCCTGGCGGGCAATTTCGATGGTGTTCTTGTTTTGTTTTTCCTGTTTCCAGATGCTGGCAATGGTGCGCAGGGTAGCAATTAAAGTTGATGGACTTACCAATACAATATTTTTATCGAAGGCATCGCTGAAAATTTCCCGGTCGTGCTGCGCGGCCGTGCTGAAGGCCGGTTCAATCGGTACGAACAATAAAACAAAGTCAAGGCTGCCGATGCCGTACAAGGACTGGTAATTTTTTTCACTCAATCCGCGTATGTGCTGACGAAGCGATTGAATGTGCTGTTTGAGGTAAGAAGTTTTTTCCTCCTCAGTTTCTGCGCTTACAAATCGTTCGTAGGCTATCAAACTTACTTTTGAGTCAATGATCAGGTTTTTACTATCGGGTAATTTAATAACCACATCGGGCTGCAGGCGTTTGCCTTCTTCGTTGGTGACGGATTCCTGAACCACATATTCATCGCCTTTTTTCAGGCCGGATTTTTCCAGGATGCTCTCCAGGATAAATTCACCCCAGGTTCCCTGGGCTTTGGTGTCGCCTTTCAATGCCCTCGTAAGATTTCCCGCCTCTCGCGTTATTTGCTGATTCAGTTCCTTGAGGTTGATCAATTGTTCGCGTAATGAGGAATGTCGTTCAAGCGATTCCTTATGCGTGTCTTCAACTTTCTTTTCAAAACTGCTGATTTTTTCTTTTAAGGGTGTGAGCAGATCATTAATGGTGTTCTTGTTTAGATCAGTAAACTTTTTTGACTTTTCTTCCAGTATGCGATTGGCCAGGTTCTCAAACTCACGGGAGAATTTATCCTGCAACTCTGCCAATTCCTGTTTTCGTTCTTCAAGTTTTTGCTGGAGGTTGGCATAATTGGCTTTCATTGCTGCCAGGGAAGCATTCAATTCATCGGCACGATTACGATCCGATGTTAGCTTTTCATTCAAATCATTGATCTGGCCAGTTAGTGTTTTATTCTTCTCCTGCTCAACCAATAATGCCGACATCTGGCGTTGCGCATCGGCAGAGGCTTTGAATTTTCCAATCAGCCAACCGGCAAGTGCTCCAACAACTAATCCAACAATCAAATACAAACTTTCCATGGGGTAAAGGTATTGGTAAATCCAGTTTTGTGCGAAACCGGTTGTGAAACTAATTGAATAAAGTGACATCATATGTCAGCACAACACAGTTTGGGTTAATTGGGTATGCAGGGCATATTTGGTACCTTGCAGGCCGTAATTCAGTAAATAAAATCATCGCGTTTATGATCGAGGCAATCACATCCAGCAGGGAAGCAATTTTATTGGAGGATCAGTATGGGGCGCATAACTACCATCCGTTACCGGTGGTTCTGGCGAAAGGAGAAGGCGTGTTTCTCTGGGATGTGGAAGGCAAACGATATTATGATTTTCTTTCTGCCTACAGCGCGGTAAACCAGGGTCATTGCCATCCACGAATCATTAACGCCCTGATCAACCAGGCACGTGAGCTTACCTTAACCTCTCGCGCATTTTATAATGATAAACTTGGATTAGCCGAGAAATACGTTTGTGAAACCTTTGGCTATCAGAAGGCCCTGTTTATGAACAGCGGAGCCGAAGCGAATGAAACCGCTATTAAGCTGGCCAGAAAGTGGGGCTATACCCAAAAGGGAATTCCGGCAAATCAAGCTGTGATTGTTGCTGTGAAAAAGAATTTTCATGGACGCACAACCACTATCATCTCCGCGTCAACAGACGAAACGGCACGTACGGGCTTTGGTCCTTTTATGCCGGGTTTTGAGATTATCGATTATGACAATATACCCGCACTGGAAAGTGCGTTGGCCAATCCGAATGTATGTGCCTTGTGGATCGAGCCAATCCAGGGAGAAGCCGGGGTGTATGTACCACAAGATGGTTACCTCAAGGCCGCTGAAACCATCTGCCACAAGCATAATGTCTTGCTGATGATGGATGAAATACAAACCGGTATTGCCCGAACCGGAAAAATGCTGGCCAGTGACCATGAACAGGTTCGTCCGGATCTTCTTATTCTGGGTAAAGCATTAAGCGGAGGTGTATTACCCGTTTCAGTTGTGCTGGCCGATGATCCGGTTATGCTGGTTATTCATCCGGGTGAGCATGGCTCTACGTTTGGCGGCAATCCATTAGCAGCTGTAGTTTGTATGGAAGCCTTGCAGGTGGTTAAAGATGAAAACCTGGCTGGCAATGCCGAACGGTTAGGTCAGGTATTTCGAACACGGATGAATGCGTTGATCAAAAAATCAGATTGGGTAACGCTTGTTCGGGGTAAGGGTTTATTGAATGCCATCGTCATTAACGATTCACCGAAAAGTCAAACAGCCTGGAACCTTTGTATGGAATTCGCGAAGAACGGTTTGCTGGCTAAGCCCACTCATGGTAACATCATCCGGTTGGCACCACCGTTGGTGATTACCGAAGAGCAAATCCACGAATGCTGTGATATAATTGAGCAAAGCATTATAAATTTCAGGAAGTAGCCTTACAGACTCTTCCACAAATACAAAGTCGCATAAGCCTCCCATCCCTTATATTTTTCAAAGAGCATTTTTACGAATTGCAGGGAAGGCTTTTTCGTCAGACCTAATTGATTTTTAATAGCATTATGCAATCCGGCATCTTCGAGTGGAAATGCATCGGGATAGTGAAAGGTTTTCATTAA
>JALOMY010000058.1 GCA_025455225.1 Cyclobacteriaceae bacterium
AGATGCCATTATGGAGGCTGCTGATGCGGGTATAAAAGTTATAATCACCATAACGGAAGGCATTCCGGTGAAGGATATGATGATTGCCAAGAAATACATTAAAAGCAGAAATGTAGTTCTGGTTGGCCCCAATTGCCCGGGCGTTATCACACCGGGTGAGGCTAAGGTTGGCATCATGCCTGGATTTGTTTTCAAAAAGGGCAGGATAGGAGTTGTATCGAAATCAGGAACGTTGACGTACGAAGCCGCTGATCAAATTGTGAAGGCAGGATTAGGTGTTTCAACCGCGATTGGAATTGGTGGTGATCCGATTATCGGAACACCGACAAAAGATGCCGTGGAATTGCTGATGAACGATCCGGAAACTGATGCCATTGTTATGATTGGTGAGATCGGGGGGAATTATGAACCTGTAGCTGCCCGGTGGATTAAGGAGACCGGAAATAAGAAACCCGTTGTAGGATTTATTGCCGGGCAAACAGCTCCTCCGGGCAGAAGACTGGGGCATGCCGGTGCCATTATAGGCGGTGCGGAAGATACAGCTGCTGCCAAAATGAAAATCATGCGCGAATGCGGCATTCATGTGGTCGAGTCGCCTGCCGATATTGGCGAAACTGTTCTTAAAGTTTTAAAGAAGTAGTTCCAACGACTACCAAGTCAGACGGATTCGCTGAAGCATTCAATCCGTGCTATTCCTAATTTATTTACTATAAGAGATTATTGGCAAGATTCGCCAACTCGGAGCGTTCTCCTTTTTCAAGTGTTACATGCGCGTAAAGTTCATGATTCTTTAACCGGTCGATCAGGTAGGATAATCCGTTGCTTTGCGCATCGAGATAAGGGGTGTCAATCTGATAAATATCACCCGTAAATATAATCTTGGTGTTTTCTCCTGCTCGGGTTATTATGGTCTTCACCTCATGTGGTGTCAGGTTCTGGGCTTCGTCAACAATAAAACAGATATTCGATAGGCTTCGTCCACGAATGTAGGCCAGCGGTGTGATTACCAGTTTTTCCTGATTGACCATCTCCGTTATCTTGGAGTATTCTTTATCTGTTTCACTGTACTGGTTTTGAATGAATTTCAAATTATCCCAAAGCGGTTCCATATACGGATTCAGTTTGGATTTAATATCGCCCGGCAGGTAGCCGATGTCTTTATTGCTTAAGGGCACAATCGGCCTGGCCAGGTAGATCTGTCTGAACTCTCTTTTCTGTTCCAGGGCAGCTGCCAGGGCAATCAGGGTCTTCCCTGTACCAGCAATGCCCTGAAGGGAAACCAGCTTAATTTCGGGTTTAAGCATGGCATGAATGGCGAAGGCCTGCTCGGCATTACGCGGCTTAACCCCATAGACTGAACGCTTTTCGATTTGTTCAATCATTTCATTAAAGGGGTTGTAATAAGCCAATACTGACTTCTTTCCGCTTTTGAGAATATAATAATGATTCTTTTCAGGAATATTTTTTCCCATTATATCAGAAGGAGGGCAATAGCCTTTTTCATAGATCAGATTAATGGCATCGGCATCTACTTCTTCCACAACTGTACGACCCGAGTATAACGAAGAAATATTTTGAATCTTACCGGTTGTGTAGTCCTCAGCATGCAATCCCAACGACTTGGCTTTCAACCGCAGGTTAACATCTTTTGATACCAGCACAACTCGTCTGCCTTTCTCTTCCTTTTGAAGGAGCAGTGCTGAATTCAAGATTCGGTGATCGGGCTTGTCTTCATTAAAAACACGGTTGGCATCAACGGTGCCAGTTCCACCGGTATCCATAACAACTTTGAAGTCACCTTTACCTTTGCCATTGATGGGATTCCAATGGTGAATCATTTGATCTTTCGCCAGTTTATCGATCAACCTTATGAATTCGCGGGCCTCAAAGTTTTTAGTATCGTTTCCCTTTTTGAAATTGTCAAGTTCTTCCAACACGGTAATCGGTATGGCTACATCGTGTTCATCGAAATTCAAGATGGAATTGTGTTCATAAATGATTACCGATGTATCCAGAACAAAGATTTTTTTCTCTTTCTTAGATTTTGGCATAGTGGTATTTCAAATTAAATGAAACCGGTAAGAGAAGAATGATGGCTGACGCGGGAATTACGCGCAGTTGATTAACTGAATTAATGATTAACAATAAGTTTAAAAAATCAGTAAAGTACCCCTGCATTCTAAAAGTCAGGTTGAAGGTACTAATTTGAATTCCATTTCCAAATACACGGAATGGATTTTAAAAAATGGTAATGTTCAGGATTAGTGGAAGGAAGGGTGAAGTCTGTACCGGTCTCCTTTTTCTGTAGGAATGATCTGAAGAATGTTTGCTAGTACTAAAACAACCAAACTCCGTGAAGCTCTGTAGCGATTTAAGCCGGTAAGCGTTCGGTAATGATCAAAGGTTATATACGCATGCTGGGCGAGATACTTCATTAACAGGTTTTCGTTTTCACGATATTGAAGCTTTATACTTTTTTTATAGTGCTGACGTTTGATTATTTCAATCATTTCGCGGCTGGCCTGAGTGGTCTTGTCTTCATACCGAACGTAAATTGTTTTTTTGCCGGATGAATCGATGAAAGCATGGGGTTTACGTTTACTCTCTTTGACCGTATACTGAACTACATATCGATGATGGGCTATCGGAATGGTTGAATGCGTTGCTTTGATTGAAGGCTTGCAATATTTTCGCAGGGCTTGTTCAACAGAAAATATTTCTTCATCCGGGTACTTAACACCCGGGATCGATCCGTCATCCGAAATCCCGATCAGTAAAGTTCCTCCATGCGTGTTTGCGAAAGCAATCATTTCGCAGACAACTTTATCCGGATAGGAAGTCTTTCGCTTGAACTCAAGCTGATCACCTTCACCTGAAGCAACCAATCTGTGCAGCGCCCGAATTTTTTCAGGATTTATTCCTTCTGCCTCCGGCCATTTCGTCATCATCATCTTCATTTTCATCATCCATGTCGCGCGACATGGTAAACATGGAACTTAGCAAATCTTTAAATTCCAAACCAGATGTAAGATAGTGTTTGCTGAGAAGACTATATTCGGCCAACCCGTGTAATGCGAATTCCATCAGGAATAGTTTGAATGAGGCATCCTGATTCCGATGGTATTCATTAATCAATTCTTTCAATCCCGGCACGTTATTCAATTTCGCAGAATATTCCTGGTCGCTGGTATCATTTAGCAAATCCAGTTTATTTCCTTCACCGAACCAGTCAATAATTTTTTTATACGGACTCTTGTCTTTTTGCTTTCTGAATTTTTCCGGATCGGGGAAGTAGTTTACAAATTGCGTGCGGATGGCTTTACCAATCAGGTTTTGAGCGACAATACCAGGTCCTTCCTGTTCTCCTTCATAAACCAGTTCAACTTTTCCAGTTATGGAGGGAACAATGCTTGTTAAATCCGATAATCGCACCGCTGTTTTCTTTTCAGAATTGATCAGCATTCTTCGTTCAGCAGAGGCCACCAGGGTTTCGAAAGCTGAAATGGTTAATCTGGCGGATACCCCACTTTTGGCATCAATGAATTCACTTTTCCGGGCTTCGAAAGCAACCTGTTCAACCAGGTCTTTTGCCAGTTCATGAATTAAAATGTTTTTCTGTTCTTCTTTAATGCTTGCTTCCTGGGCAGTAATTTTTTTACCAACTTCAATGGTTTTCGGATAATGTGTAATAATCTGGCTGTCGATCCTGTCTTTTAAAGGAGTAACTATGCTGCCGCGGTTGGTATAATCTTCCGGATTGGCAGTAAAAACAAATTGGATGTCCAGTGGCAGCCTGATTTTAAATCCACGTATCTGGATATCGCCTTCCTGAAGAATATTAAAAAGTGCTACCTGGATTCTTGCCTGCAGATCGGGTAATTCATTGATCACAAAAATGCCACGATGCGAACGAGGAATCAGGCCAAAGTGAATTACCCGTTCATCCGAGTAGGGAAGTTTTAACGTGGCGGCTTTGATGGGATCAACATCTCCAATTAAATCGGCAATGGAAACATCAGGTGTTGCCAGTTTTTCAGTAAACCGGTTGGAGCGATGAATCCAGATAATGGGTGTATCATCACCCATATCATTGATAATATCTTTACTATGACGGGAAAGCGGATTCAGCGGGTCGTCATTTAATTCGCAACCCTCAACAGCAGGAATGTATTCATCCAGCAGATTAACCATCAGCCTGGCGAGCCGGGTCTTGGCCTGTCCTCGTAATCCTAACAGGTTGATATCATGCCCAGCCAGTATAGCCCGTTCCAAATCCGGAATAACTGTTTCTTCATAGCCCCAGATTCCCTCGAAAAGTGGCTCTTTCTTCTTACGTTTTTGGATCAGGTTTTCCCGTAATTCAGTTTTAATGGATCTCGGCTGATAGCCGGATTCTTTTAATTGCCGTAAGGTTTTTATTTTATGAACGTTCATATAATCAATCTTCAACGCTTAAAAATTCTTTCTTCTGTTTTTTTTGAAATCTTCAAATACGAGGTTTCCCAGTCCCTGAAGACCACTGTAATAGGCGTTGCCATTATTTGCTTTCGTAAACTCACGAACAAACGCCTTTAAATAGGGATCAGTTGCAATCATGAATGTGGTAACTGGTATTTTTATTTTTCTTAACCGGCCAGCGAGGGTCAGGGTTCGGGTTAAAATTTTTTGATCGAGGCCGAAACTATTTTTATAATAACGAAGTCCTTCTTTAATACAGGTTGGCTTTCCATCCGTGATCATAAAGATTTGCTTGTTCGGATTTTTTCTTCGTCTCAATATATCCATGGAGAGTTCAAGACCTGCTACCGTATTGGTATGGTAAGGACCAACCTGTAGGTACGGAAGGTCTTTGATTTCAATCTGCCAGGCATCATCTCCAAAAACAATAATGTCCAGGGTATCTTTCGGGTATTTTCTGGTAATAAGTTCCGCCAGTGCCATGGCTACTTTTTTTGCCGGTGTAATGCGATCTTCTCCATAAAGAATCATGGAATGCGAAATATCGATCATCAGTACAGTGGATGTTTGGGTTTTATATTCGCTTTCAATGACTTCGAGATCGTCTTCCGTCATGAAGAAATGATCAAGTCCATGATTGATTTGAGCATTCTTAAGCGAATCGGTCACCGAAATCTGATCCAGGGTATCACCAAATTCATAATCTCTTCGCTCCGTGGTTTGTTCATCTCCCTGGCCACTATGCACGGTGTTGTGTTCTCCGCCTTTTGACTTTTTTAGTTTGCCAAAAATTTCTTCAAGGGCCGATTGCCTCAGGCTTTGTTCACTTTTGGCTTTAAGTGCGAAATTACCGTTACGGGCATCTTCTGAAATATACCCCTCGCGCTTCAGGTCTTCAATGAAATCGCCAATTCCATATTCTCCGTTGGTCAGGTTATACTGCTTGTCGATTTCGGTTAGCCACTGCAAGGCTTCACTTACGTTTCCTGAAGTAATCAATACCAGTTGCATGAATACTTTCAGAAGTCGTTCGAAATCGCTTTTCGAACTGGCTGGTGGTGGAATGAATTGACTAAAGCGGTAGCCGAGCATAGAATTTTATACGCACATTATCTTTTAAAACCATTAATTTCCACAATCTGTTTCGTAATGTGAACTTTATTTTCTGAAACAGGTATGAAAATTTTAAAGCTCCTTTAATAACGGTTCATGACTATCTTAAAAGTTGATCAATAACAGATTGACCATCCAGGTAGTTAGATTTTGTCTGGGTTTCTTTAAGAAATTAAGCCGCTGGAAATTCGACCGAATTAATGTGGTGTTCTCACTTTTGTTTTTTCAATCACCCTGGCATAATACGATTCGTATTGCGGAAGGATTTTCGTAATGTCAAATTCTTTAGCCCTGTTTAAAGCATTTTGTTTAAAGACCGGAAGATTTTTCTTATCCAGTATTTGTAAGGCTTTTTGGGTCATGTCTTCAACATCACCAATATTTGACAGAAAGCCGGTTACGCCCTGAATATTGAGCTCAGGAAGACCACCGGTGTTCGTTGAAATAACCGGTACTTCGCAGGCCATTGCTTCCAGCGCAGCAAGTCCGAAGCTTTCTTTTTCAGAAGGCATTAAGAACAAGTCAGCTACCGAGAGTACTTCTTCAACAGCTTCCAGTTTCCCTAAAAAACGGGTATCGTTGCAGATGCCCAAATCGCGACATTGCTGTTCGGCCAATACACGTTCAGGTCCGTCACCAATCATGAGAAGTTTGGCCGGAATTTCTTTATGAATATTATAGAATACCTTGATTACATCCTGGATGCGTTTGACTTTCCGGAAGTTCGAAGTATGAACTATCAACATTTCACCTTCCGGGCAAATGGCACGCTTAAAATGATCCTTCTTTTGTTTTTTGAATTTCTCCAGATCAATGAAGTTGGGGATCACTTCAATTTCATTTGTGATTTTGAAGTGTTCAAGAGTCTCGCGCTTTAAATCTTCTGACACCGCTGTAACTCCATCTGATTCATTAATACTGAAAGTAACTACCGGTTCGTAGGAAGCATCTTTACCCACCAGGGTAATATCTGTACCATGCAGCGTAGTTACTACCGGGAGTGTAATGCCATGCGTTTTTAAAATCTGCTTTGCCATGTAGGCTGCAGAAGCATGTGGAATGGCATAGTGTACGTGGACTATATCGAGGCCCTCGTTCAGGGCAACACTTACAATTTTGCTGGCAAGAGCCAGTTCATAGGGCGGATATTCAAAGAGCGGGTAAGATCGGAATTCAACTTCATGGTAGAATAAATTCTCGTTTAAAAAATCCAGCCTGCTGGGTTGAGAATAAGTTATAAAATGTACCTGGTGGCCTTCCTGGGCCAGCGCTTTGCCGAGTTCTGTTGCAACTACCCCGCTTCCTCCAAAGGTGGGGTAACAAACGATGCCTATCTTGATCTGCTCCAAAGGTTAGGGTTTTGGTATGGACAAAAATCGAATATTGATTTATAGATTATGTCTTGTATTCGAGAACGTATATTGGCGGTAATTAGTTTAGAACTGCGATCAGGATATACACGGTTGGATAAAAAGACGTATACCAGGTCAAATTCCGGGTCCACCCAAATGCAGGTGCCTGTAAATCCTGTATGACCGAAGGTGCGGGGTGAGGCGAAAAGGGAGGTAGGACTCGCCCAGTCGCTTTGCAGAGGTTTATCCCAGCCTAGCCCCCTTCGGCTGGTCTCAAATTGTTTACTGATAAATAAATCTATCGTTGAAGGTTTCAGGTATTGATGCCCGCCATAATAGCCTTTCTGAAGAAGCATTTGACCTAGCTTGGCTACATCCATGGCATTACTGAAGAGACCGGCATGTCCGGCAACACCGCCCATCATGGCAGCACGTTCATCGTGTACAGTTCCGATAACCATGCTTTGCCTGAATATTTTATCAAATTCAGTAGGCGCAATCTGAGTTAACGGGAATCGATCCAACGGTTTATACCCTGTAGTTAGCGCACCCATAGGTTCATACAGGTTCTGGTGAAGAAAATCATCGATGGATTGATTCAGTAATTTTTCAACCAGTCGATGAAGAATCCAAAAACTGATATCGCTGTACCTGAACGGATAAGGAGTGCGTATCGGTTTTTCCAGCATTTTTGATTCAAAGGTCCATTTCCATAATGAATCAATTAATTCAGTTGAGCCGTAAAGATTGGAAGCTACCTGATACGGATAGCGATCGTCTTTTATAGTACTGTAATACTGTGGAAGAAATTCTTTTGCATCCTTCATGGTATTCTGCCACATCGGCACGAAGGGTAACAAACCAGCCTGGTGGGTTAATACATCTTTTAAGATGATGTCTTTCTTATTTGTGCTGTCTAATTCTGGGAGGTAATACGAAACTTTTTTATTGACATCAATCATTCCCTTATCGTATAAAAACATCACAGCCTGAAGTGTAGCCAGCACTTTCGTCATAGAAGCCAGATCGTAGATGGTTTCCTTCGTAACCGGGTTTTGGTTTTCATAGGTATAATTACCGAATGCGCGGTTGTATACAATTTTACCGCTTCTCGCGACTATCACCTGGCAACCGGGTGTCGCCTGGTTTTCAATGGCCTCTTTAATTACGTTTGAAATTCGATCAAGCGCCTGGCTGTCCATACCGACTTCTTCAGGCATTTCTGCATACGACAATCGGCCGATGGGATTTAAGTTATTGGTAAGTCCTTCGTAGTAATTAGTATTAACTGTATTTGGCAAAATGCCTGACACTGGCTTTGCACCGAAAATTATTTCAGGAAGAATGGTCCGGAGTTCAGGTTCGTCCATATAAGCCTGTATAATGGCCTGTTGATTCAAGTTTTGGATTCGGGAAGCAGAGCCGTAATTGCAAGTAACAACCTTCGTATGTTGAGCAAGTTTATTTAATAAGGAGATGTACTGATCAGGTGGTTCATTCCCCGATTGAAAAATGGCAGCAACAACAAGGGTATACTTACTTAATTCCGTAAACAACGAAGTGGTATCCTGAATTGATCCATTAAGTTCAAAGTGTTTAAAGTTTGCATAACCCGAAAGACGATCAGAAAATTCATTATCGCTCGTAATTCCAATGGAAAGTGATGCAAAAGATTGATTATCCAACGTTTTGATAGGAAGTAATCCGGAGTCGTTTTGAATAAGCGTTATACTTTCTTCGAAAAGTGTTCTTCGCAACAGGCGTGATTCAACGGAATTGATTTTTTCATGAAAATTGAATGATGGCAGTTGTGTATCTTTTAAGTGAAGACCGGCCTCATATTTTAATGCCAGCATTTTTTTAGCGCGTTCATCAAGTTGTTTACCGAATTCAGGATTTTTTTTAATCTGTTTCTTCAGTTTCCGAATGGTTGCTGGAATATTACCAGGAAATAACAATACATCATTGCCCGCCAGGAATGTGTAAATCTCTGAGTCACCGGGTTTGGTTCTCTTTTGAATTACTTTAACATCAGGCACGTAACTAAAAACCAATCCAGTGAAATTCAGATTTTTTTTCAGGTAATCAGCTGTATATAAGGATGGGAGTGATTCGGGAACTATTTTCCTTTTTTTAGGAATAATTTTTTTTCTGTCAGGGAAAACAGGATCAAAACGACTTGATGCAAAAACTGCGGGACATCCATTTTCAAACAACGATTGCAGCGGTATAAGCGATTGCTGATCACCATGTATAATTTGCATTACAGGTGTACCTTTGGAAAAGCTTTGCACGCTGAGTTCATAAGCTGGTGAATGCTTCGCAACCGAAATAATTCCAGCGGCATGAAGACCTTTCATGTAGAGAACAGCAGCTTTGGCAACACGTTGTGGATTGGAGCCGTATGTACGGTTTATAGGATCCTCTTCATTGAAAACCGAACTTAAATCGGCCACCGGAGCGAAAGCTAGTCGAACACCCAAAGCTTTCAATTGTTGACCAACTTCAAGACCGTAATAATACAGAAGACTGTCGTTTGCCAGTGCGCCCAACATAAGATTCCGGGGGAATGTGAGTGTGCTGTCTAAAGTTGATCCAAGGCCTTCTTCTGCGTTAAGACCAATTAAGAGTGGAACTACGCTGCCTGATTGAAGTTCGCGTACACGGTCAGTTAATGCAGGCGGACTGCCTTGTGTAAAAACAATTCCCCCGATTCCGTAAGTGGTGATTAAATCCCTGATTTTATCCGTTTCTGAGGCGTCACCGTAGGCATTAACCGGCATCATGATCAACTGGCCTATTTTTCGTTCAAAAGTGAGCTTTTGGAAAGCACTGTCGACCCAACGGCTTTTATCTGATTGGCTAAAAACAGGGATGATCAGTCCCAGAAATAACACCACAGAAATCCAAACTTTTTTAGAGGCGGTGTGGTTTGCTTTTTTGTAATTGAAAAGTAATAGAGGCATTTTTGTAAGCCTTTAAGATTACGTAAAAAGTATCAAATAAAATAAGCGTGACGCAGCATAAAAAGTTGCATTACTGCTAAGGCAATCAAAATAGGTTAGCATGTTTAAAATCCCTACGCTTTTTAATAAAATACCGAAGCATAAACGATTCAATTATGCTCCGCGCCATTATGACCCGATGGAGGAAGAACGCAGGGAAAGGGAGGAGCGTATCCGGCAGGAACTGCAACTTAAGGAAAGCGAAACCGTAGTAGATGACAGTTACCGTACCCGTATTTCAGGATCATTCCGTACTTCCCGCAAAACCCAGGGCCGTCAGTTGGATCCTTCGGCCAATATGCTTCGGCTGATCATAATAACGCTTCTGGTGGGTTGGTTTTTTGCCTATCTGCAATATGGAAATATTGCCATGTATGGTTTGCTACTGATCATCCCGCTTTATCTCTGGATAAAATTTGTTCGTAAATAGTATTTCCTGCATCCGAAATGGCAGACATTATTCAGCTTTTACCCGACTCCATTGCCAACCAGATTGCCGCTGGTGAAGTAGTTCAACGACCTGCATCGGCTGTGAAGGAGCTCATGGAGAATGCTATTGATGCTGGAGCTACTGCCATTCGATTGATTGTTAAAGATGCGGGCAAGAGCCTGATTCAAGTTATTGATAACGGCATTGGTATGAGTGAGACTGATGCCCGGATGAGTCTCGAACGTCATGCAACCTCTAAGATTCGATCGGCTGAAGATCTGTTTACCATTCGTACCATGGGATTCCGAGGCGAGGCACTTGCATCTATTGCCGCGGTATCGCAACTGGAAATGAAAACCAGGCAAGCTGATAAGGACTTAGGAACGCTCCTTGTAGTTGAAGCTTCGGAAGTAAAACGTCAGGAAGTGACTGCCTGCGATAAAGGAACCAACATCAGCGTCAAGAATCTTTTCTTTAATATTCCTGCACGCAGAAATTTTCTTAAATCCAATCCGGTAGAACTGAAACATAGTATCG
>JALOMY010000059.1 GCA_025455225.1 Cyclobacteriaceae bacterium
CTATAGCACCAGTTTGGATGGTACTTCCCGCGAATTTGCCGAAAGCTCTTCAACCATATACCAGGCATTTTTAATTGCTTTGGCCATTATTTACCTGGTACTGGCAGGTCAGTTTGAAAGCTTCCGCGATCCGCTGATTATCATGTTTACAGTGCCTCTTGCATTGGCTGGTGCACTGCTGTCCTTGTGGTATTTTGACCAAACACTGAATGTGTTTAGCCAGATCGGAATCATCATGCTTATTGGTCTGGTAACCAAGAACGGAATTCTGATCGTGGAATTTGCCAACCAGCGAAAGGATCAGGGCATGAAGAAACTGGATGCTGTAATTGATGCAGCTGAATCCCGTTTCCGCCCCATTTTGATGACCAGTATGTCTACGGTGTTGGGCATTTTACCGATTGCCCTTGCATTAGGTGCCGGTTCAGAGAGCCGGGTATCCATGGGTATCGCTGTAATTGGCGGACTCGTATTTGCAACGGTGCTGACCTTGTATGTAATTCCTTCGATATATTCTTATTTCAGCAGTAAAGAAGCACGCGTATCCATTGAGTAAGCTATGAAGTATTTTATCGGGATAGTTTTCCTTTTTTTCTTATCTGTAAACGTACAGGCACAAGAACCATTAAGCCTGGCACGTGCAATTGAACTGGGGCTTCAGAATAATTTTGATGTTCAGATTCAAAAACTGGAAGTAGATATTGCCTCCGGAAATAATACCTGGGGACAGGCCGGAGCATTGCCTACCGTTAACCTGAATGGCAACTTCAACAATAATATAAACTACCGTCAACCCACCAACCCATTTGCCGTGCCGGGTCAGAATATTTCTGACAACGTTATTGGTCAGTTAGATGTTCAGTTTGTTCTTTTTGATGGATTCTTTATCCGTGTTTCCAAACGCAGGCTGGAGCAACTGGAGGAATTGAGTTACGGTAACGCAACGCTGGTTATTGAGAGTACCATACAAGCCATCATACTGGGATACTACCAGGCCTTACTGGAACGTGAACGCACCGAGGTGCGCAGAAGAGTAATGCAATTCTCACGCGAGCGTTACTCATACGTTAAGCTTCGTAAGGAATTAGGGGGCGCCATCACGTTTGATGTCTTGCAGGCGCAAAATGATTATCTGACCGATTCTACCAACTACTTGCTAACTGAACAGGTATACCGGAATACGATCCGAAACCTGAACCTGATTCTGAATGAAGACATCAATAAAACCTATGAATTAACTGATTCGCTTGAATTCATTGATGAAGTATACTCATTCGATGATCTGAGACTCAAGATGAATTCGTCTAATACCAATTTGCGAAATCAGTTCATCAATCAGGAATTATTCCGGTTGTCCACACGGGCTGCCATGGCCGACCGATACCCAACCCTTACATTTAGTGCCGGAGCCAACGGTTCGCTGGACTGGTTAAATGCCAACTTTGGATCCAACACAGGCCCGGAGGTAACGACAACAGTTGGATACGTCAATGGAAACCAGGATTTCCCGGTAACTAACACAGGGCCATCCCGAATACTGATCAATCAGACTAACGATGGTTATTCATATGGTGCATATGGTAATTTTATTCTTAGGTACACACTTTTCAACGGTGGGCAAATCAACCGAAATATTGAAAATGCCAAAATACGCGAACGTATTGCACAGCTTGATACAGATCAGCTTAAGTTATCCCTGGAGAATGATCTGATCATTACGCACGAAAACTATAACCTGTTACGCCAGTTGGTAGAGATTGCCAATGTAAAACTGAAAGCTGCAGAATTGAACCTAGAACTGGGTAACGAACGATATAAGAATGGTGCCTTAAGTGCCATCGACTTAAGAATTGTACAAGAAGCTTATCAGAATGCTGCCCTAGAAAACTACCTGGCCATTTATTCGGTGCTGGCAAGAAGAACTGATCTGATCCGGTTAACAGGAGGATTGGTAGATCAGTACAATGCCCGGCCTGAGCGAAATTAATCAGGCTCCGGCCTGAACTTCTTCACCGCGTGTAATCCAGAAGTTATTGAATCCTTCACCAACCTGAATGCCTAATTGCCCGATAGCAAGAAGCTCAAGTATGGCCAGAAAGTTAAAGATCAGCGCAATGCGGGTTTTGTAGGTTTCAACAATTTCAGTGAATGACACACGTTGCTTGCTGGTCACTTCACCGAGTAAATACTGCTTTTGTTCTTCGATAGTAAAGGGATATTGAATTATCTGGTGAACCGGTTTATTTTTTTCTGCTTCGAAACGTTTTAATACTTTTTCAAAGACTGTCATCAGCTTGAATAAATCCACGTCCTGAAGTTCAGCTTCCACGTTGCTGCTTTCGGCAAGCACCTTAAGCTCTTTCATCAGGTTACCTCGCTTTTCTTTCATCAGTTCGGTTTCTTCCATTTTCTGGAAGGTGTCGATTACCGATTTATATTTTTTATACTCCAGTAAGTGTTTCACCAGTTCCTCGCGCGGATCAATTTCATTTCCGGCCTCATCCAGTTGCGGTCTGGGCAGAAGCATTTTGGATTTGATTCGCATCAGTGTGGCCGCAACGAGTATGAATTCACTGGCAACTTCTACGTTTAATGTATCGAGATGATGGAGGTAATCCAGGAAATCGTTGGTGATTTTAGCGATTGGAATATCGTAAATGTCGAGTTCGTCCCGCTCAATGAAGAATAATAATAAGTCAAATGGGCCCTCAAAAAGGGGTAATTTAACCTCGAAATTATCGGATGTAGTGGTTGACATATCGGGTGCAAAGGTATCTGAAAAATCCTATTCAAGCGGGATAATTCGGCCGATTTGACAAGATTGATGAAGGGAACCTCGAAATGCTTAATTTTATCCCCTGGTTGAACAGCGGCACATTAAACAAAACCATTATGCACGTGTTATAACCGATACATTTTACCAAGACCAATGGCATGCTGATTACCCCGGGCCCACTTCTCTCCAAAATCCAGTCTCCTGACGATGTTAAAAAACTTGATCAGGCCCAACTGGTTCAACTTTGCGATGAACTTCGACATTTTATTGTCGACAATGTATCAGTTTATGGGGGGCATTTCGGTGCAAGTCTTGGTGTTGTTGAACTTACCGTTGCCATACATTATGTCTTTAATACCCCGGTTGATCAGTTGGTATGGGATGTTGGGCACCAGGCGTACGGTCATAAAATATTGACCGGCCGAAGAGATGTTTTTCATACCAATCGGTTGTATGGAGGCATTTCGGGATTCCCCAAACGAAGCGAAAGCAAGTATGATACCTTTGGTGTTGGTCATTCGTCAACCTCAGTTTCAGCAGCCTTGGGTATGGCGGTTGCTTCGAAATACCTTAACCTTAACGATAAGCAACACATTGCCGTAATTGGTGATGGTGCCCTCACCGGTGGAATTGCATTCGAAGGATTGAATCACGCGGGTGTATCCGATTCCAATGTTCTTATTATCCTCAACGATAATTGCATGTCGATCGATCCGAATGTGGGTGCGCTGAAGGAGTATTTAACCGACATCACAACATCGCGAACGTATAATAAATTAAAAGATGAGGTATGGAATCTGCTGGGTAAACTCTCAACCTTCGGAAAAAATGCCCAGGAGATTGTATCTAAAATCGAAAACGGAATCAAATCTGCGGTCCTTAGCCAGAGCAACTTCTTTGAATCTCTGAACCTGCGGTATTTCGGCCCGGTAGATGGGCACGATGTAAATCACCTCGTTCACGTTCTGAACGATCTCAAAAATATCAAGGGCCCGAAAATTCTTCACTGCGTTACCGTTAAAGGCAAAGGGTATGGCCCTGCCGAAAAAGGTAATGCAACTACCTGGCACGCACCGGGAACGTTCGATAAAATTACCGGTGAGATTCATAAAAAAGTACACGAGAAACCCCAACCGCCCAAGTACCAGGATGTTTTTGGACATACCCTGGTTGAGTTGGCTAAGCAGAACGATAAGATTATAGGAATAACACCAGCTATGCCTTCTGGCTCCTCCATGAATATCATGATGAAGGAGATGCCAGACCGCGCCTTTGATGTAGGCATTGCCGAACAACACGCGGTAACTTTTTCTGCCGGGCTTGCTACACAAGGGTTGATACCTTTCTGTAACATTTATAGCTCCTTCATGCAACGGGCTTACGATCAGGTAGTCCATGATGTGTGCATCCAAAATCTGCCAGTTAACTTCTGTCTGGATCGGGCAGGTTTTGCCGGTGCCGATGGGCCGACTCACCATGGCGCTTATGACATTGCGTATTTCCGTTGTTTACCTAACATGATCGTTTCGTCCCCGATGAACGAACAAGAGTTGCGTAATCTGATGTATACAGCGTCCATACCAAGAAAGGGCACTGCTTTTTCCATACGTTATCCGCGTGGTCAGGGAGTTATGCCCGAGTGGCGGAAACCGATGGAGGCGATCGAAATTGGAAAAGGAAGAAAATTAAGAGAAGGTGATGACCTTGCTATTTTGACAATCGGGCATATTGGAAATTATGCCGTTGAAGCCTGTGACCGACTTGAAGAACAAGGCATTCATGTAGGACACTTTGATATGAGGTTTGTAAAGCCTCTGGATGAAGGATTACTTCACGAAATCCTTGGAACCTACACTAAAATTGTAACCATTGAAGACGGATGCATTCAGGGTGGATTCGGAAGTGCAGTGCTTGAATTTATGGCTGACCACCGTTACATGGCAGAGGTAGTTCGCTTAGGAATACCCGATCGAATCGTTGAGCACGGAGAACAAATTGAATTGCATAAGGAATGCGGTTTTGATCCGGAGCATATTTATCAAACAGTCATCAATATGCTTTCATACGTTCCTAAAACCGTTTGATTTGTCAGAAATTCATTATAGGGATCAAGGCAAAGGGTTTCCATTAATTCTCATCCATGGATTTTGTGAAACCCATGAAATATGGAAGCTGGTTGCAGATTCGTTGTCATCTGATTTCCGTGTTATTACAATCGATTTACCGGGCTTCGGAAAAAGTACTGCCCTTCCGGCACCTCATAGTCTTGATGATGTTGCGGATACACTTCTTGATTTTATTCAAAATAAACTAAAGCTGAGTTTATGCGCTGTTATGGGACACAGCCTGGGTGGCTACATTGTTCTGGCAATGATTGAAAAAGACCCCGCACGTTTTCCCTGTTTTGGTTTAATTCATTCAACTGCCTATCCGGATTCGGAGGAGCGCAAGGCCAATCGGTTGAAAGTAATCGATTTCGTCCAAGCCCATGGAGTGAAGCCGTTTATTGAGTCATTTATCCCACCTTTGTTTTACGATTTATCAAATCCACATATACCAGCAACCGTTGCGTTGGCTTCCACTACTCCTATGCAAACGCTGGTATCCTATACACAAGCCATGCGGTTAAGACCTGATCGAACCACGGTGATTCAAAGTTTTAACAAACCTATTTTGATTGTGGCCGGTAGGGAAGACAAAATTATTTCTCTTGAGTCGGTTACCTTATTAGCGTCCTTATCCATTAACGTGCATTTGATTGTATTGGATCGTGTGGCGCATATGGGAATGCTGGAAGACAGTGAAGAGGTAATTGATACCATTCAGAATTTCATTCAAGGCGTGCCATTACCCACATTGTGATGGCTTAAAAAGTTGCTTAATCCGGACTTTTTTTGCCATTTTATCAAAAAGAATATTAAATTGTGCTGCTTATTCTAACCTGATGGGATGGAATAACAGCTTTTGTTTGCGAAGTATTTATTATTGAAATAATAACCAAACTAAAAACCAACCCTGCACATGGAAGAAGTAATGGCGTCTTATGAACCCTGGAACCAGCTAGCCACCAATATTGCGTACGGCTGTTGGGCCCTGGCGTTTTTAATCGTTCTGGGCCACCTCGTTAAGTTGATGACAACCAGCGACCCCAAGGCCAAATACGACTATATCAACCGGTATGAAATCAGAAATTTGTGGATCGCAACCATTATTCTGGTTGTTGGCTGTTGTTTTTATGCCAATTCATACATCATCGAATTAAATACCATTTTGGTAATTGTTCGGGTATTTACAACCGTATCCATGGGTTTGATTGCAGCTCTCATTGTTCAGAACCTGTTGAAATTCTACTATCCTTTTTACATTGAAAAACGCCTGAAAGAACTTCGGTACCGCCCCAGAGTATCTCCTAAAACCGGTAAGCCCATGAAACTGCTCAGCGAAGCTGAAGAAGATGCTTACTTGGATGAGGGTATGCAGGCTGAAGAAAATGTTTTTTCCATCGACTACGATGTATGGAAGGATGAAGAAAGCGGCTTCATAAAAATTGAAAAATATGCAGGCCACCTTCATGCGCTTGAGTGCCCTGAATGTAATTATCAGACCTTTAAAGTGGTGAAAGAGGAAATCCTCAAAGCACCTACCGCAACTGAAGAAGGTGAACTGCTGAAGCATTATCAATGCAGTTACTGCAGTTACAAAGCCAAGAAAACAGTTACACTGAAAACGGCCACTTCAAAATTTGAAGAGTCAGCTGCAACTGCGTAAACGAAAAAAGAGTTTATATAAGGAGAGCTATTCAGAATTGAATAGCTCTCTTTTTTTATAGCAATTCGTGTGGAAGTTTAATCTGATCCGAATAAAATTTCATTCGTGTATGAGTTGTATCGAGTGGGAGTATTTTTTCTATGGAGGCCATTTTGTGGTTGATGAATACCTCGATGTAATGACGGCCCAGTAAGTAAAGATTAATTTTATAATTGTAATACCGGATGGCCATGATGAAGGATCCATGTTCATATAAAACCTGGATCTTTTTGTCGAGCGTAAAATTTTCAAAATCACTCCATCCAATCATAAGTTAAACATACAATAAAAAAATAAATTCGTTCGATGGGCTAAATTAACGAAGTGTTTAAAACCGGCAAATAATCCTTTTTAAGGATTTACCGGGATGTTTTCAATTAGCTTTATCCAGGTTTTGATCGAGGAGTATTATGGACTGAAGGATTGTCTCAACGCTATTGAGATAAAATTGCTGATCAATTTTTTCAAAGACATCGGTTGGCTTATGATAATCTTCGTGGTCTTCAACACCAAAATAAAGAAACGGGATGTTGTTGATATGGAAATTTAATTGGTCCGACTGCCTGGTCCAATCATCAGGTCCGGTGGATGGATCATCGTGGCCGAACAACAACTTGAAATTGTTGGGAGTAACCACTTGCTCCAGGGGTTTTCTTAAGTTGGGATAAAAATACAGACCGCATACATACAATTCATTTTTCTCACTTCGGCTGATCATATCCATATTGATATTCAGAACGATCTTTTCCGACTTCAGATCAATGGACTTGACAAAATGAGCGGATCCTTTAAGCCCCATTTCTTCAGCATCAAAGAAAGCAAAGACCAGCCGGTGCTCAGGTTTGTTTTTGGAAAAGTATTCGGCAAATGCGAGCAGAGCAGCGGTTCCTGAGGCATTGTCATCGGCACCATTGTAAATGGATTTGTTCATTACCCCAACATGGTCGTAATGCGCACTTAATACTATGGTTTCCTTGCGCCTGCCATCGATTACGGCAAGTATATTCGAAGCCTGGCCGGAATTTATCTGTCCAAAGGATTGTGTAATTGAGAAAGGCTGATCGTAGCTGGTTTCTGGATAGGGCTTTAAACCAATTTTCTTCAGTTTGTCTACGATTATTTCACGTGCTTTTTTGCCACCCTCTGACCCTGCTTTGCGGCCTTCCAATTGATCAGAAGAAAGTATTTGTATATCAGTAATCAGGGATTTATCTGAAAATGAATACTGTGCAGAGCTCCCCAGCGAGAGAAACACTAAAAAAATCAATCCAACACTTCGTAACATCACAGGTGTATATAAAGTAAAAAAGGCCCATCAGGCCTTCGAAGGGTGAGAGACGGGACTCGAACCCGCGACCTCCAGAGCCACAATCTGGCGCTCTAACCAACTGAGCTACAATCACCGTAAAAGTCTTCTGCTTATCTTACAACAAGCTAAAAGGGGCACAAATTTAGCAACAACGCAGGAATAACAAAAAGAACCCTGATTTAATCCCGGTCAAATTCCAGGCGCATTCCTTTTGATGAATCATCGAAATGGCCCTGGTTATATGCTAAATGACCCGAAACAAAGGTATGGGTTACTTTCGACCCGAATGTGATTCCCTCGAAAGGCGACCAACCGCATTTGGCAAGAATATTTTCCTTTGAAACTTTCCAGGGACTGTCAAGATCAACTAATACCAGGTCGGCAAAGTATCCTTCCCGTATAAAACCTCGTTTGTGAATCTGAAATAAAATGGCCGGATTGTGAGCCATCTTCTGTGCAATCCAATCGAGGCTGATTTTACCTTTCCGATAAAATTCCAGCATCGCCACCAAACTGTGTTGTACAAGGGGGCCTCCTGAAGGTGCTTTAAAATACGTATGTTCTTTTTCTTCTTGCGTGTGGGGGGCATGATCGGTAGCAATTACATCTATCCGATTATCGACTAGTCCCTGCAGAATGGCTTTCTGATCGGCTTCCGTTTTAATAGCCGGATTCCATTTTATACGTGTGCCCAGACGATCATAATCAGAATCATTAAACCACAGGTGGTGAATGCATGCTTCTGCTGTGATTCTCTTGTTTTGTAATGGAAGCGTATT
This sequence comes from Cyclobacteriaceae bacterium, assembly GCA_025455225.1. Taxonomy (GTDB): domain Bacteria; phylum Bacteroidota; class Bacteroidia; order Cytophagales; family Cyclobacteriaceae; genus UBA2336. The sequence continues at coordinate 8,672 of JALOMY010000059.1, forward strand.
ATCAAAAAGAGGAATTTCTTTTGCTGTTGAAATATGCAGAACATGAAGTCGGGTACCGAATTTTTTGGCCAGGTCAACAGCAAATGAAGATGATTTGTAACAAGCCTCTTCAGTCCGGATTTGAGGATGAAATTTGACACGCATATTTTCACCAAACTTTTCACGGAAGTCGGCTGTATTTTTTAAGATGGTTGCTTCATCTTCGCAATGCGTGGCAATGAGAAATGGAACCTGGGAAAACAGGTTTTCTAACGTCTTTGGATCATCAACCAGTAAATTACCGGTGGACGATCCCATAAAAATCTTTAATCCACATACTTTTTTTGCATCCGTTCTCAGTACTTCATCAAGGTTGTCGTTTGAGGTACCCATGAAGAACGAATAGTTGCCTATCGAATCGCGTGAAGCAATGGCGTATTTATCCTCCAGTAATTTTTGAGTGAAGACAGGTGGAGCAGTGTTGGGCATTTCCATATAGCTGGTCACTCCACCGGCAACAGCCGCACGCGATTCCGTATGAATAGTTGCTTTATGAGTTAGTCCCGGTTCACGAAAGTGCACCTGGTCATCAATTACGCCCGGAAAAAGGTATTTACCGTTAGCATCGATAACCCGATTAGTCTGGATTGATGAAAGATCGGCCCCTATAGTTTCAATGTATTGATCGCGGATCAGCACATCACCCTGAAACACCTTACCCTCATTAACTATATTTGCATTAACAATCAATGTTTTTTTCATACCTGTAAAATTACGCGCACATGTCAGCAATTGCATCATTTCATGATTTTAAATTAAACAAGCAGTTGCTGAGTGCGATCGAAGATGCGGGTTTTGATCGTCCAACCGAAATTCAGCAGAAATGCATTCCCTTGCTGATGGGTGGACAAGAAGTGATCGGCATTGCCCAAACAGGTACAGGTAAAACCGCTGCCTATGTTATTCCGGTGCTCATGAAGGTACGATACGCACAGGGAACTGAGCCCAGAGCCGTTATTCTTGCACCAACCAAGGAACTCACCATTCAGATAGCGGAGCACACCCAGCAACTGGCTCGCTATACCGATTTACGTATTCTTCCGATTTATGGAGGCATTGGTCCGAAGACACAAATTGAGACCATTCAGCAAGGTGTGGATATTCTGGTGGCTACCCCAGGTCGATTTATGGAATTGTACCTAAAGGGGGAACTCCCTACCAAACAAATTAAAACATTGGTGCTGGATGAAGCCGACCGAATGATGGACATGGGCTTTATGCCACAGCTTCGGAAAATCTTTGAGGTCATACCAAGCAAGCGACAAAACATGTTATTCTCGGCAACATTCAATGCACGTGTCGAAAAATTATCGGCTGAATTTCTCGAATTTCCGATACGAATAGAAGTAACGCCACCAGCAACTACAGCCAGCCAGGTACATCAGGAAGTTTACTACGTACCCAACCTCAAAACGAAAATCAATTTTCTGGAGCACCTACTCTCCGATCGTGAAACGTTTACCCGTGTGATGATCTTTACCCGCAACAAAGAAACAGCCGATAATGTGTATCATTTCCTTGAACGCAAAAATTTCGGACCGGTACGGGTTATTCACTCGAATAAAGGCCAGAACAGCCGCATCAATGCCGTGAATGAATTTAAAGAAGGAAAGGTTCGCATACTGGTATCGACCGATGTGACAGCCCGTGGCATTGACGTTACCGGTGTTACGCATGTAATTAATTTTGATGTACCGGTGGTGTATGACGATTATGTGCATCGCATCGGCCGGACAGGCCGGGCCTTTCGTGAGGGAACGGCTATTACCTTTGTAACGGATGCGGAATTATACCATATTAAGAAGATTGAACGGTTAATTCGCGAACAGATTCCTGTGAAGCGTATACCCAAAGCGGTAGAAATTACGGAAACTCCGTTTGAAGAAGCACAAGCCATGGCCCGTGAAATTGACCGGCAAAAGCGCAAGGAGAATCCTGAGTTTAAAGGAGCGTTTCACGAAAAGGGAAAATCAAAGAAGAAGTAATTGTGAGGAGTGTAGCTGCATGCATTTTATTTTTGTTTTCATCTTTTGCTTTTGCACAGGTTGCCAACGATAAAATTGATAAACGAATTGAGTTGCATTTAGATTCGATTCCGGTTTACTCCAACACCTACAATGCAACTGTTGAGTGGGGTTGTATTAACCGAGCGCTTACCAACAGTTGTCTGGTTTACCATAA
>JALOMY010000060.1 GCA_025455225.1 Cyclobacteriaceae bacterium
GGGTCATAGCGGCTAATCCAATAAAACTGCCGATCTCAATCATATCGGGCAAAAGCGTGTGTTCTGTTCCTGATAACTTTGTTACGCCTTCAATGGTAATAAGGTTAGATCCGACACCCGTAATCTTAGAACCCATCCGGTTTAACATATGACAGAGTTGCTGAATGTAGGGTTCACAGGCTGCGTTGTAAATGGTAGTCTTTCCTTTAGCCAGTACAGCCGCCATAATGATGTTGGCCGTGCCCGTAACAGAAGCTTCATCTAATAACATGTAGGTACCTTCCAGGTGGGAAGCATCAATATGAAACAGATGATCAGTTGAATCGAAATTGAATTTGGCACCTAACTTTTGAAATCCGATAAAATGGGTATCAAGCCTTCTTCTGCCAATTTTATCTCCGCCCGGCTTGGGGATATTGGCTTTTCCATATCGGGCAAGAATGGGGCCGAGTAACATTACGGATCCGCGTAATGCAGATGCCTTGTTGCGATACTCATCGGTTTCAAGAAAACGGATGTTAACCGATGATGCTGTAAATCGATAGGAAGATTCGTCAAGTTTTTCTACCTGGCAACCCAAGTCGCCAACCAGTTCAATCAGTTTATTGACATCGCGTATGTCGGGTACGTTATGAAGGGTAACCGGTTGATCGGTAAGAAGTACGGCACTGATTACTTGTAAGGCTTCGTTTTTAGCACCTTGAGGCTGAATTTCGCCCTTTAATTTCTTGCCGCCTTTGATTCGGAAAATACTCATCGGTTTTTTCTAATGAATAAGTAGAAAGTAGGTGTGTATACCTTGTACCGGAATGGTCGTCCGATTATTGATCTCTTCTTCTCCTGTTTTTATTCTTCCCGAATTTCTGGTGACGATGACCTCCGCCACCTCCATTGCGATCACGTTCACGGTCGCGTTTCTTTTCTTTATAAAGTTTTTCAAAGAGATTGTCTTCCCTTACTTTATCAATGTTCAGGGTCAGCTTGCCTTCTGACATTAATTTGATGTCATTCAGAATAACCGAATCGTCAAGAGTTTCTTTGTTCCAGTTTCCGTAAAAGGTTTTCATCAATTTCCCCAGGTAGATGATAGCCTCTTCTTTTTCCTGCGGATCATCTTTCTTCATGGCTTCCCGGATCAATTTTTCTATGTTCTTTCCATAGTGTTTAAACCGGACTTTGCTTTGCGGATATTCTACCTTCATAGGTTTCTTGAAGAGAATTTCGCGCTCGGGTACTGGGTACGGATTGTTGATGTCTAAGTTAAAGTCTGCAATGATGTACAAATCATCCCAAAGACGCTGCGGGTTCTCGGGTTGATCTTTCAGGCTCGGTGTTAACTGTTTGATCAGCTCGATCAGGGTGGCGGCTAATTCAGTTCTTTTGTTTTTGTCGGGAACGGTTCGGATATATTCAACCAGTTTCTGAACGTTGCGGCCGTATTCTTTTAAAATAATGTGGGGCCTTTCCGTGTTGTATTCGCCTATCATGTAATGGGATTAATTGGTCAAGCCTTCAATACAGGCTCCATTCGTTTAATTGTGTATTCTGAGTTTAGCAAAGCTAAGTAATAAGGTCTTTTCACCAAAATCATCAAAAGCTATTTTCGCTTTTCGGTCGGCACCGGATTCATCCATATGGATAACTTTTCCGTATCCGAACTTGGGATGTTCAACCCGCATGCCTTCTTTCAACACAGTAGTATCGCTGGGTGTAAAGTCGGAAGGAGTCGTGTACGAAGAAGTTGTCTTGGGCGCGGGTGTGGATTTAAGGGTACGCTGTATGCCGCTTACCAGCGAACGGGCGTAATTCCCTGAAGCCCGCGGTGCAGACTCCAAACCACTGAATTTAGTGCTTACCTTAATGAATCGTTGATCAATGTCATCAAGGAAACGGCTGGGTTCACAATTTTTCAATCGACCGAACCGATAACGGGTCAACGCATACGACAGAAAGATTCGTTTTTGTGCCCGTGTAATGGCCACATAAAACAAACGTCTTTCTTCTTCGAGTTCTGCACGGCTGCTGAGCATCATCTGGGAAGGGAAAAGATCTTCTTCCAATCCAACTACGTAAACGTATTTAAACTCCAGGCCCTTGGCCATGTGAATGGTCATCAGCGTAACCTTTTCAGGATCTTTATCTTTGTCTTCATCCTGGCCGGTTATCAAAGAAACTTCCTGAAGAAAGGCACCGAGTGATTTATCGGCTTTTTCCGGATCATCAACATATTCTTTGATCGCATTGAGTAATTCCTGTACGTTTTCATACCGGCTTAAACCTTCAACAGTCTTGTCCTCATAAAGCTCGCGAAGCAGGCCTGATCCTTTGGCTATCTCGTACGAGGCATCATAAGCATCCTTACGTTGTGTTTCCAACTGGAAGCGTTTGAACATGGTTACAAATTCATCAATAGCTGCCAGTGCCCGGCCACTAATAAATGAAGATGCATTTTGAAGGACATCCCAGATGGAAATGCCATGGTCATTTGCTGCCACCACAATTTTATCAACCGTTGTATCACCAATTCCACGCTTGGGCAGGTTAATGATTCTGCGAAATGAGGCTTCATCATTTTGATTGAGTGCAAAACGAAGGTAAGCCAGCAAGTCTTTGATCTCTTTGCGTTGATAGAATGAAAGTCCGCCAACTACTTTATACTTGATATTCATTCTGCGCAACGCTTCTTCAATGGCCCGCGACTGGCTGTTGGTACGATACAACACTACAAAATCACTGAACTTCAGCTGGTGCTGCATCTTTTCTTCAAAGATGGACGTGGCTACCAGCCTGCCTTCCTCATTGTCGGAAACTGCTTTAATGAGTTCAACCAGGTTGCCTTCTTCATTGGCGGTCCAGATGTTTTTCGGAAGCTGGGCCCTGTTTTTACGGATTACTGAATTAGCCGCTTCAACGATGGTTTGAGTAGAACGGTAGTTTTGTTCGAGTTTAAAAATTTTAAGATCCGGATAATCGCGTTCGAAGTTCAGAATGTTGGTAATGTCAGCGCCACGAAACGCATAAATGCTTTGTGCATCATCACCCACAACGCAAATATTTTCGCGCATGGAGCATAATTTCCTAACAATAAAGTATTGGCACAGGTTCGTGTCCTGAAACTCATCAACCAATACATACTGAATACGGTGCTGGTATTTATTTAATGCCTCGAGGTGTTCGTTAAAAAGTTTATCGGTATTAAAGAGAAGATCATCAAAGTCCATGGCTCCGGCTTTAAAACATCGCTGGGCATAGGTTTTATAGATTTTGCCCATTTCAGGTCGCATGTTGGAAGCATCATCTCCCATTAATTCCGGGTTGGCCAGGTAAGCCTGCCAGCTGATGAGGCGGTTTTTAGCGGCTGATATCCGGTTGTACACCACATTCGGTTTATAGACAGCCTCATCCAGACCAAGTTCTTTAATAATATTTTTTAACAGCGACTTGGAGTCATCCGTATCGTAAATCGTAAAATTATTCGGATATCCCAGCAAGTTGGCTTCTGCACGAAGAATGCGCGCGAAGACCGAGTGAAAGGTCCCCATCCAGAGATTGCGGGCTTCCGCTCCAACAACGGTTTCAATCCGGTCGCGCATTTCCTTTGCTGCTTTATTCGTAAAGGTGAGCGCCATGATGTTAAATGGATCAACACCTTTTTCCCGTATCAGGTGGGCGATACGGTAGGTTAGTACCCGGGTTTTGCCGGAACCCGCTCCGGCTATAATCATGGTTGGGCCTTCGGTATGAACAACTCCTTCCCGCTGCGCTTCATTCAATTGCTCCAGGTAATCCATCGTGCGTGCAAATTACGGACAAAAAAGGAATGGTTACATTTACAGAAATTAATATTGTTCTGATGCTTAAAATTGGTGAAGTTCTCGTTTCGGATGACATCTTTGAAAATGAATTTGTGTGCAATCTTGAGAAATGTAAAGGCGCGTGTTGTGTGGAGGGTGATTTTGGTGCACCTCTTGAAGACGATGAACTCGAAATTCTAAAGAAAATTTATCCAAAGGTTAAACCTTACCTTTCAGCAGAAGGGATCAAAGCCATTGAAGAACAAGGTGTGTATGTGTTGGATGATGACGGTGATTTCTCAACACCTACTATTGGAGGCCGTGAATGTGCGTACGCTCTTTATGATGACAAAGGGATTCTGAAATGCGGTATTGAACAAGCGTATCTGGATGGTAAAATCAGTTGGAAGAAACCGATCTCCTGTCATTTATATCCTATTCGAATCACGAAGAAGAAAAATTTTGAAGCGGTGAACTACCACAAATGGGAAATCTGTTCGCCTGCGTGCTCACTTGGTAAAGAATTGCAGGTTCCTGTTTATAAATTTTTAAAGGAGGCATTGATCCGAAAGTATGGGGAAGCATGGTACCAGGAGCTGAGCCAGGTAATTGAAGCCTACGAAAAAGAAAAAGCCCGGAAATAACCGGGCTTTTATGTTGAAATTAATCGTGTCTTACTTAAGATCAGAAAAATCAAAAGACGTCTCCAGAAATTTAGTGGTGAATTTTCCGGAGCGGAAAGTGGGGTTATCCATAAGTTTTATATGGAATGGAATCGTTGTCTTGATTCCTTCGATTACAAATTCCTGTAATGCACGCTTCATCCGGGTAATAACTTCTTCACGCGACTGACCGCTTACGATCAACTTCGCAATCATGGAATCGTAATTCGGGGGGATGGTATATCCGGCATAAACGTGGCTGTCTACGCGTACACCATGACCACCCGGAAGATGAAGATTGGTAATTTTTCCCGGAGAGGGCCGAAATCCGTTGGCAGGATCTTCGGCATTGATCCGGCACTCCATGGCGAATAAATTCGGGAAGTAGTTCCGTCCTGAAATCGGAACGCCAGCTGCCACTTTAATTTGTTCTTTGATCAGATCGTAATCGGTCACTTCCTCCGTAATCGGGTGTTCTACCTGAATACGGGTGTTCATTTCCATGAAGTAAAACTTGCCATGTTTATCGACCAGGAATTCAATGGTTCCTGCTCCTTCATAGTTTATGGCCTGGGCACCCTTTATGGCGGCTTCACCCATTTCTTCACGCAACTCCTGGCTGACAATAGGAGAGGGGGTTTCTTCAACCAGTTTCTGGTGTCTTCGCTGTATGGAGCAATCGCGTTCAGAGAGGTGACAAACTTTTCCGTACTGATCGCCCATAACTTGGATCTCAATGTGCCGGGGTTCTTCAACAAATTTCTCAAGGTATAAGCCATCGTTACCAAAGGCTGCACCCGCTTCGCGTCTGGCATCATCCCAGGCTTTCTGAAATTCAGATTCATTATTGATGATGCGCATACCCTTACCACCTCCACCGGCTGTTGCTTTTATGATTACCGGGTAACCGATTTCACTGGCAAGCGAGACACCTTCTTCCATCGAATTCAATAATCCTTCAGATCCGGGAATGGTCGGAACACCGGCTTTTTTCATGGTATCCTTGGCCGTGGATTTATCACCCATAGCCTCAATCATGGCCGGGGTAGGGCCAATGAATTTAATTCCGTATTCATGGCATATGGATGAAAATTCGGATCGCTCGGAAAGAAATCCATATCCGGGATGTATAGCATCCGCACCGGTAATTTCGGCAGCAGAAATGATCCGGGGTATATTCAGATAAGAATCTTTACTGGGAGCATCCCCGATGCATACGGCTTCATCGGCAAACCGAACATGCAGGCTTTCGCGGTCGGCTTTTGAATAGACGGCTACCGTTTTAATTCCCATCTCACGGCAGGTACGGATTACCCGTAAGGCAATTTCACCGCGATTGGCTATTAATATTTTCTTGAACATAAACTCAGATTCAGGATGACTGGTTTACGATTCAACTTTCAAACCGAAATGATTGGAATGAATGATGAACCGGGAAATATGAATTTACTGATTTAATCAGGTTCTACCACAAACAATACCTGGTCGTACTCAACCGGTGTTGCATTTTCAACCGGGGCTTTTACAATCGTACCCGAATATTCAGATTCGATTTCATTAAAAAGCTTCATGGCTTCAATGATGCACAAGGTTTGTCCTTTTGAAACTTTATCACCAACGGAAACAAACGGAGGTGAATCTGGATTGGCCGAACGATAGAATGTACCAATCATGGGTGATTTAATTTCAACCGTGTTTTTACCTGAAGAAGCTTCGTGTATAGGTGCCGGTTTCGGTGCCGGTGCTGAAGGAGCAGGTGCAGAAACCTGCGGGGCTGGTGTATGAACCTGTGCAACCGGATGAGCAGCCACTACCTGTGCCGCTGACTTAACCACCTTTTGATCCGGCTTGCGTTTGATATGGAGTTTTAATTCTTTGGTTTCAATGTTAACTTCATTGAGTCCAGTGGTTGAAATAAAGTCAATGAGGTCTCGGATTTCGGATGTTTTCATGTTTGATGCAGTTAATGCCTTCTCCGATTTTTGTGCAGCGGGTTTAGATCCGTTTGAAGAAGGTTTGGTTCCTTTTGATTTAGCCATGCAGACTTATTTTACGCGTTCAATATAATCACCAGTACGAGTGTCAACTTTAACATTATCGCCCGTATTGATGAATAAAGGTACTCGTATTTCAGCGCCATTTTCAAGGGTTGCCGGTTTTAAAGTACGAGTGGCAGTATCTCCCTGCAGTCCGGGTTCTGTATACTGAATGGTCATTGTAACATGAGGAGGTGCTTCTGCTGTAATTGGAGAAGTACCATTTTCAAAGGCAATTAATAAAGTAACGCCTTCTTTGATGTAGTTTACGGATTCGCCCAACAAGCCTTTGTCCAGGTAGATCTGGTCAAACGTTTCATTATCCATACACACCAGGCTATCGCCATCGGTATAGAGAAACTGGTATTCTTTAGTTTCTACGCGCAATAGCTCAATTTCATCGCCTGGCCTGAATCGGTTTTCCGCTACTTTACCATTCCGTATGTTTCTCATTTTAACCTGATAAAATGCACGCAGGTTTCCGGGAGTTCTGTGTTGCAGTTCTTCAACCTGAAGAATTTCTCCGTTGTACCGTACATAATTTCCTCTGCTCAGGTCTGAAATAGTTGCCATAAATATGAAGTATGTGGGTTGTAAATTTGTTTAATAATTCTGGTTGAGATCAGAAAGGGTTATAGGCCCATTTTACATAAACGGCACCCCAGGTAAATCCTCCGCCAAAAGCTGCTAGAATCAGGTTATCGCCTTTCTTCAACTGTTTTTCATAATCCCATAATAACAGGGGAATGGTACCCGCTGTGGTGTTGCCGTACTTTTCAATATTCATCATCACCCGGTCATCGGTAATACCCATACGGCTGGCCGTTGCATCGATAATTCGTTTGTTAGCCTGATGGGGAACCAGCCATGCTATGTCTTCACCTTTCAGGTTATTGCGTTCCATAACTTTAGCGGAGATATCAGCCATGTTGGTAACGGCAAATTTAAAAACAGCCGAACCTTCCTGGTAAACATAATGCTGGTTAGCGTCAACGGATTGATGAGTTGCCGGTATACGGCTGCCCCCTGCTTTCATGTGGAGGTATGGCGCACCGGAGCCATCGCTGCGATGGATTGAATCCAGTATGCCAACATTTTCCGTAGTGGGTTCAAGAAGCACAGCCCCGGCTCCATCACCAAAGATGATGCAGGTTGTCCGGTCTTTATAGTTAATGATGGATGACATCTTGTCGCCACCCACAATCACTACTTTTTTATAGGATCCGGATTCAATAAATTTTGCACCCGTTGTTAATGCGTAGATAAAACCAGAACAAGCAGCGCTGATATCGTAACTGAAAGCATTGGTGGCACCTACCTGGTCGGCTATAAGGTTGGCAGTTGCCGGAAAGGGCATATCGGGTGTTACGGTGGCGCAGATTAATAAGTCGATGTCTTTAGGGTCGGTCTTTGTTTTTTCAAGCAGTTCTGAAACAGCTTTGGCGCCCATGTACGAGGTTCCTAAGCCTTCGCCCTTGAGTATTCGTCTTTCTTTAATGCCGGTACGCGAAGTAATCCATTCGTCATTCGTATCGACCATGGTTTCCAGTTCCTGGTTGGTAAGAATGTATTCGGGTACATATCCACCAACACCGGTTATTGCGGCATGAATTTTCGTCATAAGCAGCAACCCATTAATGGGCTGTTAGATTGGTTTATTAAAAAGAAAAAGCCCGACTTGCATCGAGCATAATCCTGTTCTGTTGTCCTGTAAAAGGCTTTATTATTGAGCTTAGGGGAGTTCAGCGATTTTCGATAATAAAGCGAAGTGAGCATTAAGCCAATACTTCTTTTTCCAGTACTACCTTACCGTTGTAATAAAGCTTACCCTCATGCCAGTAAGCTCTGTGCGGTAAATGATGTTCACCGGTTGCAGGACAAACCACCAATTCCTTGGCTGTAGCTTTATAATGAGTTCTTCTCTTATCTCTCCGGGTTTTCGAGGTTTTGCGTTTCGGATTCGGCATAGCTATTAATTTTTAGATAATTTCTTCAATATATCCCATCTCGGGTCGGTTTCTTTTGATTCTTCTTCAGCACCGGAAGTGTAGATAATACCTTCCTGATCCTGTTCCTGAAATCGCGGGTGCAGTTTTTTCATTGGGATGGTCAGCCCGATGAATTCATACATCAACTGTCCAAGTTCCAGGCTTTCCGTCTGATGGGTGATCATCATCACATCTTCGGTTATTTCCTTTTCCTCCGCACCGTATTTGAAAATGATCTTCTGATCGATTTTGACGTTCTGATCAAACGGTTCCAGGCTACGGTCACAGATCAGCTTAACTGTTCCGGCAATATGAAATTCAGCTTCAATAAAAGTCTCGTGCTTATTCAGGATTACGTTTGCTACCAGGCTTCCTTCTGAAACCAGGTCGGTACCATATAGCTCAAAAAACTCTTTTCCAAGTTCAAATTCGAACTGGTGAAGATTGTTGCTTAAGCCCTGAATATTAATACGATACGCTTCCAAACAGCACGCCCCGACTGGGTTTTAAAAATTAGTCGGCAAATTTAGGAGAATTAATCAGATTTTAAAAAAATGGCGCATTTGCGGGTTAACAGGCCCATTTTAGCAATAATCGCGAAGGATGACTGTTTTAAACTCTTCAAAAGACTTTTTACCGTAATATTCAACAAAATAGTCGATGGCCTGTTTTTTAAAACCGAGTTTAACCGCAATGTTCTTGCAAAAGACAACCTCGCTGTCGAAAATATTATGATCGGCAAAAATCAGATCTATAGCGAGGTATAAATATTCAAATTTCTGATCCTGCGTAAGCGATTGAAGGTCATCGATCGGTTCGGGATTTCGGATTAACGACATGACTGTCTCCTCCGATATCTGACGGGATTTGGAGATCCGTAAAATTAATTCCCGTTCCACTTTGGCAAAGTGCTTGTCTGCCTCGGCCAATTGAATTAACATATTGATCAGTTTACGGGTATTGATCTCCATCCTTTACAAACTCATTCACGATAATACGAAACAATTACCAATAGTGCGTTGTTTCGCATTTCCTTAAACAAAACTTGAATGAATATTGATACTACGATTTTATCTCCTGCAAAACACCTTGGCGGGCATTTACTATATCGAGGGCTGAATAAATAGCCTGTCGGATGGAACCCTCATTGGCCAGGTTTTTACCGGCAATTGAATAGGCAGTTCCATGATCAGGCGAAGTTCGGATTACCGGCAATCCGGCAGAATAATTCACACCGCTTTCAAAGGCCAATAATTTAAAAGGAACCAGTCCCTGATCGTGATACATGGCCAGTACTCCGTCAAATTTGCTGTGACTGCCGGTAGCAAAGAAGCCATCGGCCGGGAATGGGCCAAACAACAGCTTGCCTTTATTTTTCCAATCCTGAATAACGGGTTTTATTATTTTTTCATCTTCCGATCCGATTAATCCACCATCACCTGCATGTGGATTTAATCCGAGAACGGCAATGCGTGGTTTATTGATACCAAAGTCTTTTCTAAGCGTCTGCTCAAAGATTTTAAGTTTAGAATCAATATGTTCTGCAGTGATATTAGCCGCAATGTCTTTTACGGCAACATGTTCAGTAACTAATCCAACCCGAAGCGATTCACTGATCATAAGCATCAGGTGATCTTTAACTCCGAAATAGTCAGCCAGGAATTCGGTATGACCTGTATAGGGAAATTCCTCACTGTGTATGGTGTTTTTGTCGATCGGGGCTGTAACCAGGGCATCGATCAGGCCTTCTTTCAGATCCAATGTGGCTTGTTTAAGAGCCAGCCAGGCAGCATAGCCTGAAGGTTTTGAAGGTTTTCCGGGAATGATTTCAATTACATCTTCCCAGCAGTTCACAACATTGATTGTCTTGGGAATAAATTGCCCCCGGCTTTTCGTATGGCCGTAATTGAATTCTTCTAAGTTGAGTTGTTTCTTGTAAAACGATAAAACGCGGGTTGATCCATAGATAACCGGGGTAATCAGACTGATAATTCGCGTGTCGTGCAGCGCTTTAATAACCACTTCCGGACCAATTCCATTCAGATCGCCAAGTGTAATTCCAATACGGGGTTTCTGATGTTGCATACCTATTGCCGATTATCAGTTGCTAGTTATGAAATATTCGCTGCGCGTAAAAGTAATGTGAAATCAGTTTTAAATTTCAATAACGTGCAAGTGCCTGCCATCTGCTTCGTACTTTTACAGAATGCGAATTCGTCCGGCTGAAAAGGTAAGACCGAAGAAATCCCTGGGGCAACACTTTCTTCATGATAAGAACATTGCCTTGCGGATTGTTCAATCCCTTAACCTGAGCGGAAAATCGCAAAATGTGCTGGAGATCGGCCCGGGCATGGG
>JALOMY010000061.1 GCA_025455225.1 Cyclobacteriaceae bacterium
AAGGCCGTTCACTTCAGTGAAAAGGAAGTAAGGCCAATGGGCAGGACAGCCGCAGGAGTTCGGGGAGTTACGCTTGATTCGGCTGACGATAAAGTGATTGGAATGGTGTGCATAACCCGTGAAGATGCTAATTTGCTGGTCGTTTCAGAAAACGGGTATGGCAAGCGTTCGTCTATTACGGATTACCGGGTTACCCGCAGAGGAGGCAAAGGCGTAAAGACCCTGATCATAACTCCAAAAACTGGCAAGCTTGTTGCAATCAAGGAGGTTGTGGATAACGATGAACTGATGATTATTAACCGTTCGGGTATTACTATTCGGATCAAAGTAAGTGAATTACGGGTAATGGGCAGGGCAACACAAGGTGTACGTTTGATAAAGCTGAATGAAGACGACCGTATATCATCGGTAGAAAAGATCCAGAAAATGGATGGAGAAGAATAATTTTTAACAACAATTAATAACCTAAACAGAAAATGAAAAAAGCAATTATCCTGCTGCTTATCGCTTTTCCGGTAGCGCTTATGGCCCAGAAGCCAGTCAAGCCGAATCTGAGCAAAGCGTTGAATTCCTGGAAAGCCGGTAAGTTAGATGAAGCTAAAACCATGATTGATGTTTGCATCACCGATCCTAAACTTTCCGTTGATGCAAAAACCTGGTATTACCGCGGTCTGATTTACGCTTCGATTGATACGACTTCCAACCAAACCTACAAGTCATTGTCATCGAATGCTTTCGATACGTCCATGGAAGCCTTTGCAAAATCCGATGAGTTGAATAAAAATGCCAAAAGCGAGTTATTTTATACCGATAACAGCGGCTTTCCTGTTTTAAGATCGCAATCGAATTCCATGCTTTACGGTTACTATATGAATGTTGGCGCACAGGCTTACCAGGAAGATGAATATGAGAAGGCCATGCTCAACTTTGAGAAGTCCCAGAAAGTAATGCCGGGTGATACAACCGCTTACTTCTATGCCGGTTTTGTAGCCCAGGCTATGGAAGATTATGATAAAGCCGTCACCAATCTTAATAAGTACAATGAATTGGGAGGGAAGTCTGCGGATTCGTATTCCTTATTGATTAATATTTTCGGAAGCGTAAAGAATGATAAGAAGAAAGCCCTGGAGGTAGTACGCGAAGCCAAAGCGAAATTCCCCAATAATAAAGATTTTCCGTTGGTGGAAATTGGTTATCTGATTGATTTGAATATGACCGCTGAAGCCAAAGGCGGACTTGAGAAAGCCGTTGCAGCAGATCCAGGTAACAAAACTCTGCATTTTTACCTCGGTTATGTAAATTCAAAACTGGAAGATTTCGAGACAGCCAAAAAGAACTTTGACGCTGCATTAAAGATTGACCCTACCTATTTCGATGCCCAGTATTACCTGGCACAGGTCTACCTGATCGATGCAGACAAAATCAAACAGGAAATGAATAACCTGGGTATTTCGGATGCCGATAAAAAGAAAAAAATGGAATTGGATAAGCAGTTGGTTGAGAAGTATAAGATAGCCCTTCCTTATTGGGAGAAAGCAGAAAAAATGAATCCTTCTGATACCGATGTACTCGATAAGCTAAGCATCATCTACTATTACCTGGGTGAAGATGCGAAGGCCGCTCGTGTAGAAAAGCGTTTGAAAGAACTGGGTGTTGATAATAACTAAGGTATAACCTTAACTCCCGATAAAAAGCCGGATTGACTGAAATCAATCCGGCTTTTTTTATAATTTCCAACAGTAAAGCAACGTACATGTCAGGAATTCTTATTCGCAGGCTTGGGGTAATGCTCTTAACGCTTGCAATAAATTGGGTATTTGGTCAAACCCTTGTTTATGAACCCGTCAGTTATTCGAATGTTCAGATTACTGATCCGTTCTGGAAATCGCGATTAGATAAAATTGCATCGGCCACTATTCCGGCCTGTGTTGAACAAACGGAAATTAAAACTCCGCGAATCCGGAATTTTGAAGTAGCAGCCGGTACCCGACCCGGAAAATTCGAAGGTATTTTCTACGATGATTCCGATGTCTTCAAAGCCCTGGAAGCTATAGCCTATTCATTGAAAAATAATCCGAACCCTGAACTGGAAAAGAAAGCCGATGAATGGATCGACAAAATTGCTGCGGCTCAATTACCGGATGGATACATCAATACTTATTATACACTTACCGGTCTTGACAAGCGTTGGACCGACATGAGCATGCACGAAGATTACAATGGTGGTCATCTTATTGAAGCAGCCGTTGCCTACTACCAGACAACCGGAAAGAGAAAATTATTGGATGTGTCCATCCGGTTTGCCAATCATTTTGATTCGTTGTTTGGTCCGGGAAAACGAAACTGGGTAACCGGCCACCAGGAACTGGAGCTGGCCCTCGTGAAATTGTATAAAGTCACGGACGACAAACGTTACCTGGATCTGGCCGACTGGCTTTTAAGTCAACGCGGACAAAAACTGGCTGTTGGTTATACCTGGACGGAATGGCGCGATACTGCCTATGCACAGGATGTAATGCCGGTAAAAAAGCAACGCGAAATTACAGGTCATGCTGTAAGAGCCATGTATTTATATACGGGAGCGGCTGATGTTGCAGCATTGACGGGTGATGTCGAATACATGGAAGCTATGAAAGCCGTTTGGGAAGATGTGGTTTACCGCAACTTATACATAACCGGGGGTATCGGTTCTTCCGGAAGAAACGAAGGCTTTTCGGTGGATTATGATCTTCCAAACATGCAGGCTTATTGCGAAACCTGCGCTTCCGTTGGTATGGTGTTCTGGAACCAACGCATGAATATGCTCACCGGAGAGAGTCAGTATATCGATGTATTGGAGCGAAGCCTGTATAACGGTGCCCAATCCGGGTTATCGCTGAGTGGTGACCGGTTCTTTTACGGTAATCCGTTGGCATCTTCCGGCTCTCATTACCGAAGGGAATGGTTCGGAACAGCCTGTTGTCCGGCTAACATTGCCCGCCTGACCGCTTCGGTGGGGGATTATATCTATGGCGTATCAGATGATGGATTGTTTGTTAACTTATTCATTGGAAGTTCCACCATGGTAACGCTTCAAAAGAAAGAGGTTCAGATTAATCAGGAAACATCGTATCTGAAAGATGGAAAATCTACGCTCACCCTTAATCCGAAATCGAAATTGAAATTCACACTTCACATTCGTATTCCGGGATGGGCTTCCGGTAAACCGGTTCCGGGTGATTTATATTCCTTCAATCGCTCCTCTAGTCCACCAACTACTATCCTGGTAAACGGAAAACAAATTCAGTATGTCAATAAGAATGGTTATGCACTCATTTCCCGCGAATGGAAAAAAGGCGATCAGGTTGAAGTCCGGTTTCCGATGGAGGTGATGGAAATAGTAGCCAATGAAAAAGTGCTTCAGGATAAAGATCGCATTGCCCTTCAGCGCGGTCCGCTTGTCTATTGTGTTGAGGGCGCTGACAACAACAACCGTGCGTGGAACTTCATCGTTCCGGAAAATGCCTTGTACACTGTGTCTAATAACCCACAATTACCCGAAGGTTTTCCAGTAATCCGGTTTGATGCCCCGGTAATCGAAATGGATAATCAGGGACAATCCGTACAGACTGTTACAAAAACCATTACCGCTATTCCTTACTTTCTCTGGAACAACCGCGGTCAAAATGAAATGCAGGTTTGGTTACCACGAAAGATCAAAGGCATTCGAATTAACCCGGAAAATTAATTCATCATGAATTCGTACACATGTAAATTTCTGATAATTGCCTTGGGCTTATCCTTGTTGCATGCATGCCAGAAAAAAAAGGAATCCCATCCAATTACGGTTGAACGTTATGGTATGATAGAAAAGACAGAAATCAATCAATACACTATTCGCAGTGCTTCAGGCATGGTGGTTAAGGTAATTAATTATGGAGGCACCATCACCGATATAATCGTTCCTGACCGTGATGGCAACTTTGAAAATGTAGTACTGGGTTTTGATTCATTGTCGGGTTATCTCCAATCTTCAAATCCTTATATGGGTGCCACGATTGGTCGTTATGCCAATCGTATTGCCAATGCAAAGTTTGCGATCGGAGATTCAACGTATGTTGTAACCGCAAATAACAACGGTCATTGTTTGCACGGTGGGGCGAAAGGATTTGACAAGGTCTTCTGGAATGTTGAAATACTTTCCGACAGCAGTTTACGCATGACGTACACCAGTGCTGATGGCGAAGAGGGATTCCCCGGTCAGGTAAACGTGAATGTTTTAATGACCCTGGGAAACGACAACAGCCTTAAGTTGGAGTATTCAGCCACCACCGACAAACCGACACCGGTAAATCTCACGAATCATTCTTACTTTAATTTGTCGGGAGGCAAGAGTGAAACTATACTCGACCATATTCTGACTCTTCATGCAGAGACATTCACTCCTTCAACGGATGACCTCATTCCAACCGGTGAAATTTATCCGGTAAAAGGTTTAGGATTTGATTTTACACAGCCCAAGACAATCGGCAAGGAGATTCATCGCATACCCGGAGGGGGATATGATCATAATTATATCATAAATCAATCTAAAGATGAACCGAAACTTGCTGCAGTCCTCTATGAACCATTAAGCGGGCGGGTAATGGAATTAAATACAACGGAGCCGGGCCTTCAGTTTTACTCGGGTAATTTTCTGGATGGTACCTTGATTGGAAATGGAGGTAAGCCTTACATCAAACACGCTGGCCTCTGTTTAGAACCCCAGCACTATCCGGATTCTCCCAACAAACCCGAGTTTCCCAATACGATTTTACATCCGGGCGAGACCTATCGTCAAACCAGCATATTCACTTTTAGTGTCAGGTAATGATCCGGTTCCTTACTCTTTTTATTCTGATAATTGGGAGTGTTCAGGCAGTTGCTCAACCGGTTACAGAAATCAGGTTTAAGGATGGAAAATTAACGGAAGTAGTTACAGACAATAAGCGCTGGCAAACGGATTATGCATTTATTGAATTTGAAATCAATGGCCAGGTTTACTCAACTGCACAAAAATATCCGGTACAAATAGAATTTCAGGAGCCCTCATATGATGAACGAGGCGCTGTTCTTCGAATAAACTTTAAAAATCAAGGTAAGGATACGCTAACGCTATCCAATGTATTGCCGCTGGGCAGGGAAGGATCGGAAGCCTGCATAACAGGCAAAGGGAATCATTGGCTTTCGCGCACGCATTTGTTTTTACCGGGAAAAATTCCGGTGAACGTAATTCTTCCCGATAATGCCTGGAACCTCGGGTATTCGTCCATGCGATTGGACGATGAACTCCGGTTATTTGGATTAGCGAGGCGTGATCCGGACTCCTTTGTAAATGCAACACGGAAGAGGTTTGAAACTATACTGAATCCGGGAGGTTCAGTTGATTATATATTTTACCTTGATCTGTATCGGGGAGATTGGAGGGAAGGTCTTCGTGAAGTCTTTCAGGAAAGGTATTTGTATGACATAAAGTCGTTTGATGATGAATTATATAAACGGAAAGATCTTCAGTGGATTAAGAAAGCCTATGTCATGCATTTGATGATGGCCTGGGATAAGGACTATTACGATTATAATACCGGTGAATTTAATTGGAGTGCTTTTCAACGTAAAGGTCGTCAACTTTATGGTGGTGATGATGTTATCTGTCTCTGGCCAACCTGGCCGACATTAGGTCTTGACCCGCGCAACCAGTTTGATTTATACCGGGATCTGCCTGGCGGGTTGCCTCTTTTACGGCAGCTGGCCGATACGCTGAGGGCTCACGGTACACGGTTTTTTATTGCCTATAATCCCTGGGATGAAAGCACCCGGTCGGAAGGACACCTTGAGGGATTGAAGTTCCTCATTAAAGAAACTTCAGCCGATGGTGTGGTGCTCGATACCAAAGGAGAGTCAAGCCGTGAACTCCAGGAAGCAGCTGATGCCGTGAAATCCGGAGTGATCATGTACAGCGAAGGAATGGCTGTTCCCAAAGATATGCCGCTCATCATAAGCGGTCGGGTGCATAACGCCTTGTATTATCCTCCCATGCTCAACCTGAATAAACTGATCCGTCCCGACTTCGCCATCTTTCGCGTGACTGAGGTTTTCAAAGAAAAGATTAAACGGGAGTATGCCGTAGCTTTTTTCAACGGGTACGGTACGGAGATTAACCAGTTTGCACCCGGGCATCCCGAGTGGGAGGAAGAGCAATACCATTTCCTGGGAAAGACCACCCGAATTCTGCGTGAAAATCATTTGAATTTTATCAGTGCTGATTGGACCCCGCTTATTCCAACAACTGCCGACAGTCTTTGGGTAAACGAATGGCCAACGGATACGAAAACGATTTACACCATCTTCAATTTAAAACCCGAAGGGTATGCTGGATCTTTATTCGAAGTCATGCCCGACAATGGATGGCATTATGTGGATCTCTGGAACCACAATGAATTGGAGCTCAAAACCAGCAACGGTAAAGCATTTGTTAATCTTCAGGTTGAAGGATTTAATGGTTATGATTTGGGAACCAACAACGAAGGATCCGTGAGTTGCGTAGCCCGTTTACCGAAACGAATTCAATCTTCCATTCAAGGTAATCGGTTGAACCTGGAAAGTTCATTGGGCACTGAGTTCAGGATCTGGAAAGGAAATCCATCGTATGAAAAAACATTCCATCGGTTGAATGCAGGCCGACATGAGCTGGATTTATCTGAAATCATGGGACGGTATGAAGGGAAACTCGTGATTCAGCTTTTTAAAGATGACGAATTGATGGATGAAGTCATTCATCTAATCAAGCCCGGTACGCCCAGGCTTATCAGTACGGTCATTAGGACAACATCATCAAACAAAGCACCGGCCGGCATGGTAAGAATTCCTTCCGGAAAGTTTACCTTCAACACCACCCAGGGTGATGAGTTCATCCCTTATCCGAAAGAAGACAACGGAAAAGTTTTTGAAATGCCTTCCTTCTGGATGGATAAACACCCGGTAACGAATGAACAGTTCCTGGCCTTTCTGAAAGCAACCCGTTACACACCGGCCGATACTGCGAATTTTCTGAAGCACTGGAGCAACGGAACCTATAAAGAAGGAGAGGGCCAATACCCGGTTATTTATGTTTCGTATGAAGATGCTTTAGCCTATGCCCAATGGGCTGATAAGCGTTTGCCCACGGAAGTAGAATGGCAATATGCTGCGCAAACAGAAAAAGGAAATGAATGGCCCTGGAAGCAGGTAAAACCGGTAACACGAAAAGAGCAGTACGTTACTGAAACCCTTACGGTAAAAGCCATTGAAGGCATTGACCCTTCGGTCGCCAACCTGGGAGATGGAAAATTGTATGCCGTGGGAAAGTATAAAAAGGGAACCAATCCTTTTGGCCTGACCGACCTGAGCGGATGTGTGTGGCAACTGACCAACGATGTGTATGAAAACGGATCGTACCGGTACATCATCCTGAAAGGCGGAAGTTACTTCAAACCTTCTTCCAGCTGGTGGTATGTACAGGGCGGACCGCGGGAGTTGCATTACCGCCAGGCCCTGCTCCGCGTATCGCCCGGGTTTGAACGGAATGCCACGGTCGGATTTAGATGCATTAAAGATTAAGATTATGAAATGCCCTTATAAATACGTTTCATCAAACGAAATTGATCAACGAGGCATTCCATGTGATCTTGATATAAAATTATAAACAGATGAAACAGGATATTAAAGTATCAGTCGATGCTGTGATTTTCTGCAAGGAAAATCCCGATGGTTACTCCGTGTTGTTGATCAAGCGAAAGTTTGAACCGTTTAAAAACCACTGGGCGCTGCCGGGCGGGCTGGTAAATAATGAAGAGCCGCTGGAAGAGGCTGCTCGCAGGGAATTGAAGGAAGAGGCCGGCATTGAGGTGAATAATCTTGAACAGTTTCATGCTTTTGGCAAACCCGGCCGTGATCTCCGTAACCGGGTTGTTTCGATTGCGTATACGGCCCTGGTTAGCAAAAAGGATCATTCACTCAAAGCCGATACGGATGCTTCCGAAGCCTCCTGGTTTAACCTGAACCAACTGCCTGAGCTGGCATTTGATCACCTGGAAATCATTCATAGGGCAATGGAAAGGCTGAATTTTAGATGAATTATCATGTTTGGCTATTAACGGCTATTCCTTATATTTCTGAAATTCAACTTTACCACCTTCATGAAATATTTTCTAACTGCATTGCTCGTAGGAGTAATGATACAAAACCTGTGGGGTCAAACCACCTTGCGTTCGGGCTACATTGTAAAGACAGAAGGGGATACATTAAAAGGATTTATCCGTGATCTGGAATGGACGGTCAACCCATCCCAGGTTGAATACCAGACATCAAAAGAGGGTACTCCCCAGGTTTTTACAGCAAATGAAATTCGCGCATTTTATACCTCAAGACCGATTTTATTTGAATCGCACAATTTTCGGTATGATGCCGGTGAGCAGAAGACCAATGCGTTGACTTACTCCAGGGAACCTGAAGAATGGAAAGAAGAGAAATTGTTTTTACAGGTTTTGGTAAAGGGTGGTATATCCCTATACCGTTTTGATGATGTAAACGGCAGGATTCATTACTTCATCCAGGAGAATACAGGTGACGTGGTTGAATTGCTAAACCGCAAGTACCTGGTAAATACCAACAGCATAAACCAGGTAAGGGAATTCGAAGGGTGGAAGCAACAATTACTAAACTTAAGTGCTTCCTGTGAAAGTGCGTCTAAATCTATTCAAGCAGCCAGGTACATGGACTCTTCGTTAAAGAAAATCATTGAAAATTTGAATGCGTGCCGGGGGGAATCTGTCAAGAACATAGTATCCGTACAGTCGGAAAGAAAACCTTCACGATTCGGAATTATGGTTCAACCTTTTTTTGATTATACAGAAATATCCAATGCAAGAACCACATTTGAAGAGATCAACTTCGGATTTGGAATAAGTTATGAAATCTTTTCACATAAAAAACCAGAGCGTATTTCGTATTACAACGAATTAAAATATAAGATGATTGCCCAGACGGGTGTGGCAACGAATAACAATCCGGTGAATTTTGATTTTCAAACCATTAACCTGATCAATATGATCCGCTTCAACACGCCCGGCAAAGCAGCGTTTTTCTGGAACCTTGGTACCAACATCAGCTATCGCATGAACATGACCGTTCAGTACGAGAATGGATCTGATTTGCCCGGCAACTACGAATCTGATCTTCAACTGGGAATAGCCGGGGGTATCGGAAGCCGGTTCCTTAACAAAGAAAAGCTTAAGGGAACAATTGAACTAAGATATGAACTGGAACAATCGCCTTTTACTGAATCCACTTTTACCGGAACACATGCTTTGGGATTGATTATAGGCGTTCAATTTTAATACTTTGAAGTTGATTAGCCTTTAATTTTTCACGTGTAAAAATGCTTGAACTTTAAGGGGTACTGACAAAAATCATATTCTTTATTTTAATCATTCCTGTACATTTTGAACTAAAGTTGTACCGGTATGAATACTATTTACTCCTGGTTAATCCGTCATTCGTTTACGTTGCTGCGAATCAGCATCGGCATTATTTACCTTTGGTTCGGTGCCTTAAAGTATTTTCCAAACCTGAGCCCGGCCGATCAGCTGGCCAAAGACACCATCAACCTGATTACATTCGGTTTGATACCCAGTCATGTTTCCATTATTCTTCTCGCTATCTGGGAAACAGGACTTGGCCTGGTGTTGATTCTCGGCATCTGGCAGCGCCTGGCGTTTTATGTTCTGATGCTTCACATGCTCTGCACCTTCATTCCGCTCTTTTTCTTTGCTGATGTTTCGTTTACCAATTTACCCTACGCTTTCACGTTGGTAGGACAATACATCATGAAAAACCTGATCATCATCTGCGCGGCACTGGTTCTTCATGTTCGTGCGATTGGCCTGATAAAAATTGCAGGGCAGTAATTCAGTTCTGTTTTGGATTAAAATATTGTACTTAACACGGTAATAACGATTCAAAAAATCGGCTATCGAATAATTGAATGATTTTAGCTGTGTCCAGATTTTTCGGAGAAGGGTTAATCATGTTTCTGAAGGAAGAACCTCGAACATTGATTTATAGCATTTCGCGAAATACGACAGGTTGTTAAAACCACATCGGTAGGCAATTTCTTTTACGCTTCCTGCTTGTTGCTTCAATAAGATCCTGGCCCGATTTAACCGAACGGATCGGAATAAGGTATTCGGTCCGGACCCGGTAATCTCCACTGTTTTCCGGTACAGATTGGATTTGCTCATGCAAAGTTCCTGCGCCATTTGATCCATACCGAACCCGGAATTCTCCAGATTTTGCTCCATCACGTGTCTCAAGTCCTTAAGAAACCGGTGATTCATGGAGCCCATTACAACGTTCCTTACCTTAAACTGGGAGAAGGATGAATCTTCACAATGATTCAACCAATCTTTCAAATTGAATAAAATTTCCGTGAACCTTTTAATAGCCGGAAGATCAAGTTGGGTAGAAAATTCTGTTTCGGTTTCTTCCATTTGCTGGATTAAATGCCGGCAAACATAACTAAGATCATAAACACCAAAGCCCCCTGGAATTGAAGGGCTCGTTTCACCAATTCCCGTCAAAGATGAATCGTTGAATTTTGGTTTTGTGTTTTTGTTTAAGGATTTAGAAACCCATAACTGAACCGATGGATTATTAACCATTTGTAATTTTTTCTGCGCCTGAGTTTTCATAATGCTTTGTTTAATGGATGAGTAAAATTGAACGGTAAACCGGATGTTTCCCATCGCAGGATCATGGTAAACGAAGTGTAAACGAAGTGCCATAAAATGGCACCATCCCATATTTATGGTAGATGCAGGTAACTGAACTTGATAAGTTTAGCCCATGCCCTTTTTCAATCCAGGCAATGCGGACTGCCTGATGGAGTGAGTTCTTCTTTGCAATTGCTGGTGGATGGAGTTATGCCGGGACAATCCAATTCCAATCGTAATAAGGGTGTTGCAGAACTTCAATTTTCCGCGCATATTACTACACCTAAAACCAAATCAACATGGAGAAAAACTACAACTCGTCCCGGTTATTCATTGCCAGCTGCCTGGCTCTTTTAGTTACATCCTTAACGTTTGCAATTCGTGCCAAAATTGAAGGGGTCTTCAGCAGTGAGTATGGCCTAACGGGAGAGGAAATTGGTTGGGCCTTCGGACCGGCCTTCTGGGGATTTACCATTGCCATGTTTGTAGGCGGTTTGGTGATTGATGCACTGAAGACAAAAACCATTGTCT
>JALOMY010000062.1 GCA_025455225.1 Cyclobacteriaceae bacterium
TTACGGTAATCCCAAATACCTGGAATTGATTATGGAGCATTACTATACCGAGCATATATTACGCATGCCCATAAAAGAATGGCCCGATGCCATAAACCGTACGCTTAAACATGTTAACCCTGAAGTTTATGTCTCCATGCAAGGTCCGAGTGAGTTTGGCGTTAAGGGAAATGCTAAACTTAAAAATTGGGAATTCAAACTCAATCTTTCGAAACTCACAGTACCTACACTTACTATTGGTGGGCAGTTCGACACAATGGATCCTGAACATATGAAATGGATGTCTACACAAGTTCAGCAAGGTCGTTATCTATATTGTCCGAATGGAAGTCATCTTTCACAATGGGATGATCAGCAAACCTATATGACTGGCGTGATCCGCTTCATTCGAGAGGTCGATAATGGCACATTCGTTAAAGATCAATAATCTCTAGGTCATTTTATTCATGTCAATCGAATCTATGAAAATACCAGCATTGTTGATGATTCTGTTTCTTTCGCTGTCAACCTTTGCCCAGTCAGGGTTTCGCGAATTTGGAATAGGTTATACATACATGGCCCCGCTGGGTATGATGAAGGATAACATTGAACGCGGAAATGGTTTTACAATTGATTACTATTTAACTCCTGCAAACAACCGCTTTTCCTTCGGAATCGAGTTTTCATACACTCTGTACGGACACGATAAGAATAAACAGGTCTACACCTTTGAAGACGGTACTTCAGCTGACATGGATATTGTTGTTGATAATTCCTATTCGAATCTTTTGGTGGCCGGAAGGTATTTTATTCATGATGGATCGTTAGTGCGACCTTATATCTCTCTCAAGGCCGGCTATTCCTGGTTCAGAACGGATTTAAACATTTATGATCCGGACGACTGGGATCAATGTGAGCCGATCGATAATGATATTTTACAGAAAGACGGATCGTTTATCGGTTCTGTAGGTGCCGGTATTCAATACGATCTTTCCGGAATTTTCAAGAAGTTAAATGCCAACCACATACTTTTTAACCTGAATGCAAACCTGGTTATGGGAGGAATGATTAAGTATATGAATGCCGATGCCCCGGACCATAATCAACCAGGGGCAATCGACCTCAATGCCCGGTTTATCAATACACAAACGCAGGTTATACATGAGCATCATGTGGGGAATGTCTACCAAAGTTACCTTGAGATGGTTGAACTCAGGGCAGGATTTATCTTTAGAAAATCCAAATACTGAGCCACAAAGTCCATCCAGGGACTTCGAAATTCCCGAACGGCAATTCGGGCCCAGCCTGTTGACTGATTAAAAGTCACTCTAGCCGCCTCGATAGACCGTAAAAAAAACTTTATGGAATGTGTATCTTTTAGGTATGCCATTCATTTAGATATTGAAATTGACTAAGCCTTAACCGTGAAAATCCAGATCGATGAAGCCAACATCCAATTGAAGGAAGACGAAATTATTTCGCTTGCAAAAAAAGATGCTTCGGAGTTTCGCCCTTTGTATATAGCCTATTTCAAGCCCATATTTTTATTTATTCTTCATCGTTGCGGGGATAAGACGGTTGCGGCTGACTTATGCTCTCAAGTGTTTCTTAAGGCTTTGATCAACCTTCATCAGTACACACCCCGGGGCTTGCCATTTTCCTCGTGGCTGTACCGGATTGCTACCAATGAATGCAATGATTTCTTCAGACGAACCAACCGCGCCCGACTGGTGGTCCTTGAAGATCATATTGCTGAGCATATCTATGATGAATTGTTTGATCAGGATCCTATGAACGACCTGAAGCAAGCGTTGCCAACGATCATAAGCCGGCTATCGCTGGACGAAATTCAGCTGATTGAATTGCGCTTTATGGAGAACATGCCCTTTAAAGAGGTCGCTGAAATTCTTGGCATTACAGAGAATAATGCTAAAGTAAAAACCTACCGGGTATTGGATAAAATGAAAACAATGTTTTTGAATCAGCATGCGTAACATCAAATTGATCATCATGAAAACTAAACCACTGGTAACTGACCAGGAATTGGAAAGCTATATGGACTTCAACGGTTTAATGAAGTCGTACCAAGCCCATAAGAAAGGTAAAGGATTTAATCACTTGATAAAAAAAATCTATTGGATTTTAGGCAGTCTAGTCACCGTTACTCTATTGCTGATATTTTACCTTAATTCTCCGACTTCTACGTCACTTACAGATCCTCCGGATTCGTTGCCAGCTAACCGTAATCCAGATCCAAATGAAGTTATACCCTCACCAGATTCTTTGATTGTGCTTGAAGAGCGTAAAGAATCAACCTATCAAAATCCGGAGCAACCAGGAAAATTTTCAAAACGTGAATCTGAAACATCCGTGAAAAATCAAACTAAGGCCACGACATCTTCCGAAACTGTGCCCTATGTTCCTGCTTCACCTAAAGATGGCTACGAGGCTCTCTACAAATACCTGAACGATGCACTTACCTATCCTAAGGAAAATTTGAAAGACTCTGTACAGGGTGTAACTACAATTTCATTCATCATTAATCCGGATGGCAAAGTTGACCGAATAACCGTTGAACACTCTCTGGGTCCCGCTTTTGACCGGGAAGCTATCCGTGTTATCGAACAAATGCCTGAATGGAATCCTGCCATGATGAATGGAAAACCGGTGCCCAGCAAACTCTCCTTACCATTAACTTTTCAAATCAAAAAATTGAACGGCCATGAATAAGTTTACATACGTCATTATAGTAAGCTTGTTTTGCATTTCTACTTCTCATGCGCAACGATTCATTCCGGATATCGAGATCACCTTTGGATCCGGTCAAAAACCTATTTCCGTGCATTGGCAGGATTTTACCCTTGATGGTTCGCTGGATTTAATGGTTCAGGTGCAACAGGTAAACGGGCTACAAGCATTTGTATTTTTTAACAACACCGGAGACAATTTTGTAGCAGCAGACACTCTGGAAACCGGTCTTACGCACATTGACTTTACATTATACGACAGCAACCTGGATGGCCAGGCTGATATCGTTTATACCGGCTGGAACGACACCGATAGCCTGACTTCGGCATTCTACCACGTACGGGATTTTGAATTTGAGCAAGCTGATATTCCGTATCTTAATCATGCAGGCGAACATATCTGGATGAGCGACCTGGATCAGGATGGCCGACCTGAACTGATCCTGAGCGGTATTAAAAATCAAGTACCTTTTTTTCAGATCTACAGTCACCTGAATGGAGTCTGGACTCCCACACATCAAGCCCTGGAGTTAGCAATCAGCCAGCTATCGGTTTTTGACTATAACAAAGACGGACTCAATGATTTGCTTCTTTCCGGAAAGCACACCGATCAATCCACACGGATGGCTCTATGGTACAATCCGGGTGCATACGATTTTAATCAACTCACATCCATAAGCAATAACAAACCATTTGCACATTCTATTGCCGATTGGGATAATGATGGTTGGTTTGACATCCTGGCGGCAGAAATGACACCCGAGGGAACTTCGGTTTTAAACCTGATACAAAGCAACTCATCCTCAACGATACAAGTAACGAAACTGAATGAGCTGGAATTTGAACCGAACCAGCTCTTTGCAGCAGACTTCAACAGCGATGGCACCATCGACTACTTTACTGCTGGGCTCAATGAAGACCAGATAAGTATGAGTAAAATCGTATATCCTGACCAACCGTTCGAATCCTTGCCTGAGGCACCTTCTACCCGCACGGTATTTGGTGATTGGGATTATGATGGCGACCTCGACCTTGTACGCATAGAAGAATTAGGCACGGCTACTATACGATTTTACCTGAATACCACAGAAACAGTCAATGCTATTCCAGGTAAACCTACAAACCCATTGGGTATTCATCTCTTTAATCGAGTCTTTCTCTTTTGGGAGCAACCTGAGGATGATCATACACCCAACGCATCATTGACTTATGATGTCATTCTACAGTCAACAACCGGTACCGCGGTCACCGGGAATTTTGATTTGATCACAAGTCAGCGAACACAGGTTGCTCATGGCAATTCAGGAACACGGAATTTTGTCAATTTCCGTAATATGGATCAAGACACGTATGAGTTTCACATCCAGGCAATCGATAATGCGTTTCATGCTGGACCTTCCATTTGCTCAGGCTCAACGGCAGGCTGCATAACCTTATCGGAAAATAAGATTGAATTATGCGGAGAAGAAAAAGTTAACCTGGCCAGCGAAGGAGAGGCTTATTGGTTTTCGTTTAAATCAGGATTTCTGGGAATCCGGTCTTCCTATTACGTTCAAGGGATATCGGATACATTGCTGGCCTACTATCCTCCGGTAGGTGATGATTGTGCGCGTGCACGCGTATTCCTGGTAAACCATTCTTTGATTCAAAACCGGTTGTCAGTTAATACGCAATATGTTTGTGAAGGTACACCGATTCAACTTACAGCCGAAAGCGGATGGTCATCTATAACCTGGTCAAGTTCACGCAAAGGATTTTTATCAAATGCATCGGTGCTTAATATAACCATCGACCAACCTGATTCCATAATTCTTAAACTATCGGATGGTTCCGGTTGCATTATTGAACACAAAACTGCCTATATCATCTCCAAACCGGCCTTAAAACTCAATGGTGATGTATTTACAATTATGCGTGGTGACCGTGTTCAACTGGAAGCATCGGGTGGAGAGATGTATCAATGGAGTCCTGCTCTTGGGCTTAACAGAACTGATATACCGAACCCGTTAGCGAGCCCTGAACAGACCACAGAATATGTCGTTACTGCCATTGATTCTCTCGGTTGCACAGCCGAACAACAAGTTTTAGTGCAGGTAGAAGTGGCGGCTTTTATTCCTAACCTGTTTACCCCCAATCAAGACGGTAAAAATGATATGCTGAAGATTTATGGTCTTATTCAGCCTTCCGTTTTTTCCTTTGCTATTTACAATCGTGAAGGCAACCGGGTGTATTATACTGATGTTGTTGCCGACATTACCCAGCTCGGTTGGGATGGAACAGCACGGGGTTCTGAACAGCCGCCAGGTGTTTATTACTGGAAGGTAGAAGGCACGTACAGCAATGGTAAACCTGTATTATTAAATGGAAAAAATTCCGGATCCCTTGTAATAATCCGCTAGCATGATCCGAACGTTACTTGCTGTCTTATTATTCATGACTTTGTTTCTGCCAGCCCAAGCGCAGTACTTTCAATTTAGTCAGTATAATTTCACCGGGCCACGCGTAAACCCGGCTTCAGTAGCATTGACCGATTACGCTTCAGCTTCCTTTATCTACCGGCATCAATCTACCGGAAGCGACTTTGCCATTTCGAGCAGCATGTTTTCAGCTTCATATCCTCTACTAAACCGTAAAACCAAACAACGTTGGGGAGGGCTGGGTATTACAATGCTGGACGACCGCTCAGGCACAGCAGGTATTTTCACAACCCAGGAAGCAACGGCCAGTTATGCTTCGTCAATTTTCATAAGTAAAAGACAAAGTATTGCGCTTGGTGTTAAGGCACTTTACCAATGGCAACAAGTAAATCCATCTGGTCTTTATACAGGTTCACAATATGTACCTAACCGTGGCTTTGATGAAACCATATTCTCCGGAGAAATTTTTGAAACAGTACGTACTGATTTTTTTACACTAAGCCTGGGGGCATTCTGGCAAAAAACCGATCGTAAAAACAATCGTATTGCGTATTTGGGTCTTTCCTTCTTTGATTTCAATAAACCCAACAATTCATTTTTCGGCAGAGAAAGCCAATTAAACACAACAGCAGTAGTAACAGCAGGTGTGCAGGTATATCAAAAAGGCAGTTTATCCATCATGCCGGAAATTTTATATACACGAAGTTCGGCCAATAACACAATCAATATTGGGTTCATTTCACGCTATTTAATTCCAGCCTCCGGCAACTCAAATCCCCTGCAACTGGCTATGATTACAAAATACGTTTTAGGCAGGTCCGGTATTTTGGGTCTTCAGCTAATCCAGGAAAATTTTTCAGTTGGTTTCAGTTACGACTTTCCGGTCTTCGAATCCAATCCAGGTAATTTAGGTGCCTTTGAAGTTGGGATTGAACTAAGGCAATTGGTGAGGCCTCGATTTAAAAACAAACTTTCTAAAAGAAAAGGAGGATCCATTCCTCCTTCTGTCAGACCGCGCCCAGTCATACCCTCAGGTCAACAGAGCGACAAACCAATAATTGAAAGTCAATCTGCTACCGCGGAAAATCCAAGCTCCGGTTCCAATCAAGTAAAACCGGTATTATTAAAAGAAGAACTTAAACAAAAGCAAGATTCGGTTCTTGCGATGGCTTCAGCCGGAGATATTCTGCACGAACCATTAGTAATCGATCGGTTCGACCTCCATTTTAATTTTGATTTTAACAGTGTTTCACTGGACGAAAAGTCCTTGCTTTATCTTGATCAACTTGCTGAAGCTTTCAAAGAAAATGAGCGTCTGATCATCAAATTAACCGGACATACAGACAATATTGGTTCAAACCGATATAATGACCGGCTCTCGCTTCAACGTGCTGAGACTATAAAATCGATCCTGATTGAACAAGGCGTTGACGAAGAAAGGATACTAACCGAAGGTAAAGGTATGCGTGAACCGCTCAACGGAAATGAAACAGAAACAGAACGATCAAAAAACAGGCGAGTAGAAGTCACCATTGTTTACCAGTAATCGAAAACTCCTCAAATAAATCATCACTTTACGATCCACACTCCGGCATGCGATTGCTAACTTGCTCCAGAAAAGCAAGAAAGAATGGAGTACAGAAAATTAGGATCTTCCGATCTTCAGTTACCGGTAA
Organism: Cyclobacteriaceae bacterium; assembly: GCA_025455225.1. GTDB lineage: Bacteria > Bacteroidota > Bacteroidia > Cytophagales > Cyclobacteriaceae > UBA2336. The sequence continues at coordinate 6,820 of JALOMY010000062.1, forward strand.
TAACTTTTGGTGCGTGGGCTGCCGGTGGCTGGATGTGGGGCGGCAACGACCGGAAGGAAGCTGTTGAAGCCATTCGCGCTTCCTATGAAATTGGTGTCACAGCAATTGATACAGCACCCATCTACGGGCAAGGTTTGAGTGAAGAAATCACCGGTGAGGCGATCCGTGAAATATCACGTGATAAGGTGCAAATTCTGACCAAATTTGGTTTGCGATGGAATCTCGCTAAAGGAGATTTTTACTTCAACAGTAAAGACAATTCGGGTAAAGATATCGCTATCTATAAATATGGCGGCAAAGCAAGCATTATTCAGGAATGTGAAGACAGTCTTCGAAGATTAGGTACCGATTACATTGATCTGTACCAGATACACTGGCCGGATGTTACAACACCCATAAGCGAAAGCATGGAGGCCGTTGAGCAACTTATCACTCAAGGAAAAGTTCGTTATGCCGGTGTTTGTAACTACTCCGTTGCTCAAATGGATGAAGCAGAGGGTTCCCTCACGCTTGCTTCGAATCAGGTGCCGTACAGCATGGTAAAACGCGATATTGAAAAAGATGTAGTGCCGTATTGTTTGAAGCATAACAAAGGCATACTTGCCTACAGTCCGTTACAACGCGGGCTTCTCACCGGTAAAATTAAACCGGGTCATGTCTTTGCAGCGGGTGACCACCGCAGTGGTATGTATCATTTCTCAGATATAAACATCGAACGAACCAATTCATTTCTTCAAACCATTAAACCCATTGCCGATGCAAAACAGGCTTCCGTGGGACAATTGGTTCTTCGATGGACGATCGACCAGCCAGGTATTACCGTTGCCCTGGCAGGTGCAAGAAATGCAAGACAGGCGGTTGAAAATGCAAAAGCGGCCATGATTACCATCACCCCGGATGAAATGGCCATAATCAACCATGCCTTGAAGAAGCTGGAATTGGTGAGGTAGAATTTTTATGATAGGAACATAATAGGCCAGATATTCTGTTATTGATCAAACAATGTTTATATGAAAAGCATTAGCCTGCTCATGGTATTAACTTACCTCATCTGCAGTTCTCTGAACGCACATGCTCAGCAAAAATCTGCACAACAACAGTTGGATGAACGCGTTCAGAAATTTCTGAATGATAAACGGAATACCTGGCAAGATTTAAATGTACCCTATGAAGACGGGAAAATCCTTCACGACCTGATTCTCCAGAAAAAGTATACCAATGCCCTTGAAATCGGAACATCAACCGGGCACTCAACCATCTGGATCGCCTGGGCGTTAAGCAAAACGGGTGGGAAATTAATTACTATTGAAATTGACGGTCACCGGCAAAAACAAGCCATTCAAAATGTGCGGGATGCAGGCCTTTCCGAATACGTGGATTTCAGGTTGGCGGATGCACACCAATTGGTAAAAGAGCTACCCGGACCCTTTGATTTTGTTTTCTCAGATGCCGACAAAGACTGGTATCCCCAATACTTCAAAGATCTTGATCCTAAATTAATCAGGGGCGGATGCTTTACTGCTCATAATGTACGAAATCCATACGGTGGTATTCGCGAATTCCTGGATTACGTCAAACAATTACCAGGCTACACAACTACAATAAATAATGCCAGCCGGGCTGGCATATCCATCAGTTATAAAAAGTAATTTCAACACAGTAATTGAACAAAGCACTGTAACATTACCTAATTCAAACGTACGTTGAATCCCTCCTCTTCACTTGAACGCAGGCTTGGTCTTTTCTCAACGACCAACCTTGTGATTGCCAATATGGTAGGTGCTGGAATATTCACAACATCAGGACTTTTAATGGCTGATTTGCACAGTCCTATCCTGATGCTGATCTTATGGATTGCAGGCGGAATAATCGCACTTACAGGTGCACTTTGTTACGGTGAGATTGGGGCTGCATTTCCACAAGCCGGAGGCGAATATGCTTTTCTAAGCAAACTCTACCATCCGTTGATTGGTTTTTTAAGTGGTTGGGTATCTTTTGTGGTCGGTTTTTCGGCACCTATTGCAGCTTCTTCAATCGGATTAAGCGAATACCTTTATAGAGCTTATCCATTTTTGTTCGATTCAAGTCCGCTTGACTTGAATGCATCCAAAAAAGCGATTGCCATACTGGTCATCACTCTTTTCACGGGCGTTCATTTGCGCGGAGTACAAGTCGGAGCTACAGTTCAGAACTATCTTACTATTGTCAAATTAATCATCATCCTTTCATTCATTTTTTTCGGTCTCACGCTGGGAACGGGAGACTGGAATCATTTAACATCGAATCACTCTAATGCTTTAAATGAAATCAATTTTAAAACAATGGGCTTATCGCTGATGTGGATCATGTTTGCATACAGCGGATGGAATGCTTCAACATACATTGGTTCAGAAATAAAAAACCCAGAAAAAAATATTCCGCGGTCACTTATCCTGGGAACGGGTATCGTTACCATTCTTTATTTACTGGTTAACCTGGTGATACTCTTTGCCCTCACTCCATCGGAAATGGAAGGTGTTATTTCCATTGGCGGATTAGCCATGAATCACCTGTTTGGAGCACAGGCCGAAAAATGGTTTTCGCTGATGATCAGCATTGCTTTGTTTTCATCTATAAGTGCATTCATCATGCTGGGTCCGAGGGTCTATTACGCCATGGCCCATGAAGGACATTTTTTCAAATTTGCTTCAAGTGTACATCCAACTACTAAAGTACCTGTGTATTCCATTCTATTCCAGGGTGTAATTGCCATCGTTATCATTTTAACCGGAACCCTCGATCAGATCCTTACCTATATGGGATTTTCACTGAGCATTTTTCCCCTGCTTGCTGTTGCTTCATTATTTAAAATCAGAAAATGCAACTTAAGCACGATAACGTTACCAGGCTTTCCTTACACAGCCTATCTGTTTCTTGCAACAGGAATTCTCATCCTTTCACTTTCATTCCTGGAACGACCGGTCGAATCCTTGATTGCCATTGTCACTGTATTAGCCGGTGTTCCGGCTTACTATGCATTTGACCGAGCGGGAAAGAAAAATGCAGTAAATTAAAATGAGCGGGATATGGGTTCGAACCACCGCCTGACGGCAGGGAGGCGCGACCTCGTATGCGATTAATTTTTAAATGAAAATAGAATCTATTCTCTTGAATTAAGAGAGCGGGAAACGGGGTTCGAACCCCTGCCTGACGGCAGGCAGGCGCGACCTCGTATGCAATTAATTTTTAACTGAAAACTGAATCTCTTCTCTTGCATTAGAGAGCGGGAAACGGGGTTCGAACCCGCGACCTTCGGCTTGGGAAGCCAACGCTCTACCAACTGAGCTACTCCCGCTTATTTATTCTTTAATAAAGATAGTACATTCGCTAAATCGGGGCGCCTGTTTTTACTGAGCTATGCAGACGAAGGCTTGGCCTTGTCTACATCCAGACTTGCTTTGCAACATCTGAACTCCCTCTTTTCATCTGAAAATTATAAATTGCTGATACCAAAATCAACTATGAGAACTTACCTGATTCAACTCTTTATTCTCCTGGTACTTTTCGTGACAGGATGTAATCAAGCCAAACAACCCACATTGGTATGGTCAGATGAATTTGATTATACTGGCTCTCCTGACAGTTCAAAATGGAACTATGACTTAGGTGACGGCTGTCCTGATGTTTGCGGCTGGGGTAACAATGAATTGCAATACTATACCCGGGAATTGAAAAATGTAAGGGCAGAGGACGGAGTACTGATTATTGAAGCTCATCACGATTCCCTGGGCGGAAAAGCCTATACCTCAACACGTATGGTCTCGAAAAACAAAGGCGATTGGTTATATGGCCGAATTGAAGTCAGGGCTAAACTTCCGCGTGGACTCGGCACATGGCCAGCCATTTGGATGCTTCCAACCGATTGGGAATATGGCGGATGGCCGGAAAGTGGAGAAATTGATATTATGGAACATGTAGGCTTCGATCC
>JALOMY010000310.1 GCA_025455225.1 Cyclobacteriaceae bacterium
CGGAAAGCAGAACCTACGTTATGAAGACTTCGTACATTGTCAAGCACAAGGCAAACCGGTATTTTTTCTGCTTCTTTAAATTGATCTACCGAAATGCGACCGAGCTCTTCGAGTTTGAGTTTTTTCATGGTCAAAAGTAGACATAAGAAAAGATGTAAGACATAAGTATTTTGTAGTTTGGTACAATGCGTAAAGAAGAAATTATTCACAAACTCAACCAGGAAGTTTTAACGGCCTCCGCGTATTTTAATTCATTACCGGCTGACGTTTTCGGTGAACGATCCAACCCTGATAAATGGTCGCCTGCGGAAAACGTACAACACCTTGTGTTGTCTGTTCGGCCATTGTTGTTGGCTTTCAGTTTACCCAAATTCATCTTACGGATTATGTTCGGAAAACCGAACCGGCCCGGCCGTAGCTATGAACAGGTAGTTGAGAAGTACAAAGCCAAGCTGGAAGCCGGAGGACGCGCAGGCAAAGCGTTTACACCACAGGAATTTTTGCGTGAAATGCCGCAAGTGACTGTATTGGAAAAATTCAATAAAGCCCACAGCGACTTTGTGCGAAAGATTTCGGTTCTGCGTGAAGAACAACTTGATCAGTATTTGCTTCCGCATCCATTGCTGGGAAAGCTTACCCTCCGTGAGATGCTTTATTTTACCGTTTATCATGTTTCACACCACCATCAACTTGTCAGAGACCGTTTAAAATCGGTATGAAGTATCTGTTTTTAGTAGTACTGGCGTATTCATCTTCGGCACAGAACACTTATCGAGACGTATATACCAAAAGTGCCTGGTCTGAACGTGATACCTGGCAACGGCCACAGGAGTTGATACGCCTTATGAACATCAAACCGGGAAGTTCAGTAGCGGATATTGGATGTCATGAAGGATATATGACGATAAAACTGGCCCGTGCTGTTGGCACATCGGGAAATGTATTCGCTGTGGATGTTGAGCAAAGGAAACTCGACCGTTTAAAGGAAATTTTAACGGAGCAGGGGTTGAATAACACTATATTGATTCGGGGTGATTATGATGATCCTAAGCTAAAACCAAATTCACTGGATGCAGCCATCATTGTCGATGCGTATCATGAAATGGATGACCACGATGAAATTTTAAGGCACATAAAATCAGCCCTTAGGCCAGAGGGCCGCTTATTGATTTGTGAACCCATTGCCGATGAGCGGAAAAACCTCTCGCGATCGGAGCAGGAACGGAAGCATGAGTTGGGTATTCAATATGCCCTGCAGGACTTAATACGCGCTGGTTTCCTTTTGATCTATCAGTATGAAAATTTTGTTGATCGCACTGAAGTAAAGGGTGACCGCATGTGGGTACTTGTTGCAAAACGTTAACCTAATTCGGGCTATCCATTTCGGCAATTAAATTCCTGAGTTGATTCAGGTATTTATCGTACGATATTTTATACATCCACTTCGCCAGGTAATAGCAGGCGGGTGTAAGAATAATGATGGCGATTAATAGTGCAATTAACACCCGTACATCCTGAATATCCTGATCGAAGTTATTGTGCTCGGAAAGCCCCATCATATAACCGGCCATGACACTGAACGGATAAATAAAGAGTGCTGCTTTTTCCTGGAAGCGGATGGATTGATATACGATGTCGTGCATTTGCTGAAGCGCAACTTTTAAGGATGTTTCAAAAGCCTGCTGAAGCTGTGCCTTCAGTTTTTGTAAAGTGATGAAGTTGTACCAGGTAAAGAAAATATACGCTGCGATAATAATACCGATCATTACCTTCACCAACCAGGGACTGAACATAAAGAATAAGGCCACAAAGAGTATAAGGAAAATCACAGAGAACCCAAGAGTAATCTCCAGGCTTTTCTTCAATCTGAGTGCAGGATGTTTCGACCGGCTTCTTTCCGGATGGAAAACAGCTTTCCAATTAGCCGGTTTTTCCAATTGTTCATGCTCCAATTTTTTCCATGCCTCGTGTAAATCCATGGTTTAATACTGCTTAAGTTTTTTAGTCATTGCTTCTTTGATGCGATGCAGTTTTACGGCAACATTATTTTTGGTTAACCCGGAAATATCTGCTATCTCCTCATTCTCATACCCATCCAGGTGAAGGCTAATAATCATACGGTCGATTTCTGATAGTTCCCGTATAGCCTGGTAGAGAACTTCGCTTTCATCGGTCCGGGTGTGGGGCTCATGCACTCCGCCAAGGTATTCAAGATCCTCTGCGGGTTTTACGAGTACTGCTCTTCTCTTGAACGTGAGTACGGTATTCAAACTAACCCGATAGAGCCAGGTGGAAAATTTGGACAAACCATTAAATCGTTCGTACGATCGCCAGGCCTGCAAGTTTATTTCCTGAAACAGATCCTGTTCATCTTCCGGATGATTGACATAAAGACGGATCACTTTATAAATGATGCCCCGGTTCTGGTTCATCAAATCAGTAAATTCCTTTTCCCTTTGGATCATGCCCCGGTGTTTTTATAATAACAACCGATAGATCAATATGCCTAAACCAAACCAGGCAAAATTTTCAAATACCTTAACCAGGAACCATACCGACTTATTAGTTATCCGGACCATCCTTTCTGACTTATCTGATTAATAGCACGAGAGACCGGATTATTACAAAACCAATTAAATCGCAGGGGGTAAACTTCTATATTTGCTGGTATGGCTGTATCAGCAACAGAAACCCCCCTCATGAAACAGTACAACGCCATCAAGGCGAAGTACCCGGGAGCCTTGCTGTTGTTCCGTGTGGGCGATTTTTATGAGACCTTTGGTCAGGATGCTATTGCGGCCGCTAAAGTTCTTGATATTGTATTGACGAAACGCGGCAACGGATCGGCTTCCGAAATTGAACTGGCGGGCTTTCCGCATCATGCCCTGGATACGTACCTGCCTAAGCTTGTACGGGCCGGCCACCGCGTGGCGATCTGCGATCAGCTGGAAGACCCTCGTTTCGTAAAGGGAATCGTTAAGCGTGGTGTAACCGAACTGGTTACACCCGGTGTTTCTTTTAACGACAATGTGCTGGAGAAAAAGCAGAACAATTACCTGGCTTCTGTTTATTCCGGTAAACAATTGATGGGCGTTTCGTTTCTGGATATCAGCACCGGTGAGTTTTATGCCGCTCATGGTACCGAACAGTATATTTTCAAATTGATTCAGAGTTTCGCTCCTGCTGAAATTATATTCAGTAAAGGCCAGCGCGAAATCTTTGATAAACCGCTTGGAGAAAGCCACGCCATATTTGCTCTCGATGATTGGGTTTATGCTTACGATTATGCACAGGAAAAACTGTTGAATCAGTTTAAAACGGCTACCCTGAAAGGCTTTGGAATTGAAGGATTGACTGAAGCCATAATCGCTGCTGGAGCCATTCTTTATTACCTCGAAGCCACGGAGCACAAAGACACACATCACATTGTTTCCATCTCCCGATTGGATGAAGACCAATATGTGTGGTTGGATAAGTTTACCATTCGAAACCTGGAGTTGGTATCATCTCCGTTTGAGAACG
>JALOMY010000311.1 GCA_025455225.1 Cyclobacteriaceae bacterium
CAGATTGATCTGCTCAGTTCTGCCTTAAGTGGTGATACTGAAATTGCAACATTAATTAAACGAATCGAAAAGCAAGAAGAACTGTTCAATCCCAACGTTGTAAAAGTTGTAATTTCGAATAGAAACCAGGCCATGTATTTCAGCCGATCGTCCATTCCCTATGTGCAAAATTTTGATCATGAATCATGGATCGATCATGCCGCTTTCTATAAACACATTGGAATGTTTGCCTATCGCACTGACATCCTGGAACGATTAACCCATTTACCGGTTTCATCTCTGGAAAAGGCCGAATCGCTTGAACAACTTCGATGGATCGAAAATGGATTCCGGATCAGCGTAATTGAAACAGAGCAAGAGACCATCAGTACTTACATTCCCGATGATCTCAGAAAAGCTTTCGATTAGCTGATGAATCAATACTCTTTTCGGGCAGTAGCATCCAGAAAATCAGGCTGTGAATAATTGTATAAATCCTTCACCCGATAATTAAAGTTGATTCGGCTGCCATAAATTGTACCCACACCCTCCACTTCATATCCGTTAACCGTTTGCCTCGGTATGGCAATTTTGTCAAAAGAAACAGTAGCAAATACTCGTATGTTTACGCCATAGAAATTATCGATCCAGATTGCCTCAGAACTTCGGTTTGAGCGTTCGATCCATACAGTGTACCAGGTAAGATCATTGTAGGTCTCACTGTATTCTTCAATATCATACCGCCCAACAATACGATCGCGTTGATCGTAAACCGGTTCATAATAATAAATATCGCAGGCTGTCAATCCGATCAGCAAGCCAATAATCATTAACCCTTTCATATTGGTTGAATTTATTCTTGACTGAACAGATACAACTATGGGGCCAAAGTTGAAATTCCTCTTATTAAAAAGAATTTAAAGCAATTTTCAGGGTTGACTGCATCCAAATAAAAAAGCCCCGGCCGACTGCCGGGGCTTCTCAAAGGTAAAAAAGTAGGTCAGGTTAATTACCCAACTTGATAAAAAGGCATACCGGTACCGGCAAAAAATATTTACCACCAACAACCACTACGAATGGAGTAAAATACCAGTCATACCGGAAATGCCATACCTTTGAAAGCTTTGTTTGAATCTGATTCATGATTAAATTCATTCCTTGTGCTTATTGAGTATATGCTGCTGCATCTTAGTCCACATTATCATGCAGGAATTTGTTATTACCCAGGATTGAGTTATCATCGTTCAGATTGTATTTTGAAATAAATGGTTCGGATGAATGTTGCACAGAATCCATTTTAATACCCTTTCTTAAGTAAGCAGGCAATGACCATTTTTCATTGAATTCCTCTTTGGTCATTTCCTGCCTGCGGGCATTTTTAAGTTTGTCTTTACGTTGCCGTGCTTGTTCTTCTAACCGCTTTCGGGTAGACTGCAATTCCATCATTCCTTCATCGTTTATCCGCTGATCTCCGTACTTCTCTGAAGTACGATCAAATTCCTCATCATGAGAATTAAACAATCCATCTTCGTCTTCATCTGTAAACGAGTCGTTTTGAATTTCATCCTCAAAATTCAGATCGTCAACCCGGTTAAATGGCCCCTGAAAAACCACTTCACGTTCAATTGGCTTTTCCTCCTGGTGTTTCTCTTCCTCTTTAGGTTCATCCACCCGTTTAATTTCAATTTCCCGCTTAGTCGTTACTGTGTGATCTTCTTCAAATAACCAGGTTTGAGTGCGCTCCAGGTTGTGCACCTTAACAACCGGTTCATCTTTCTTTGATGTTGGTTCAGGCGTTGAATCTTCATGATCAAAACCTGTAGCAATTACTGTAACCCGTAAACGATCACCTAAAGTGCTGTCAACCCCATGCCCGAAAATTACTTCTGCATCCTGACCGGCCTGCTGCTGGATGTATTCAGTAATCTCCATAAGTTCATCCATCTGCAATTCGGCTTCTGAACCGGAGAATATTGAAAGCAGTATTTTCTTTGCACCCATAATGTCGCAGTTATCCAATAACGGTGAAGCAAGGGCTCCGCTTGCTGCATTGCGTGCACGATTTTCACCCCGCGTTTCGGCCGTTCCCATTACGGCCGGACCTGCATTTAACATTACTGTACGCACATCCTGGAAGTCAACATTGACGTACCCCGTCAGGGTAATAATTTCAGCGATACCTTTAGCTGCTGTGGTTAATACATTATCCGCCTGAGCAAAAGCTTTACCGATAGGAAGGTTGCCATAAATTTCACGCAACTTATCATTAAGAATTACCAGAACAGTATCGCAGCTTTTACGCAAAGCAGAAATTCCTTCTTCGGCTAATTGCATTTTCTTTTTCCCTTCAAAACCAAAGGGTGCTGTTACTATTCCAACAGTCAATACTCCCATGCTTTTCGCAATCTTGGCGATTACCGGAGCTGCGCCTGTACCGGTTCCGCCCCCCATACCTGCAGTGACGAATAGCATTTTCGTTCCTTCCAGGAATTCCCGAATCTGCTCTTTGCTTTCCAGGGCAGCTCCTTTACCAACTTTAGGATTAGCTCCACAACCCAATCCTTCCGTAAGATCAACTCCGATCTGCAATTTTGTTGGCACCGGGCTGTTGTTAAGTGCCTGCAAATCGGTATTGCATACCACAAACTCAACGTCTTTAATTCCCTGACGATACATGTGGTTAACCGCATTGCTTCCACCTCCGCCTACTCCAATTACCTTGATGATCGAGCGCCTGGCACCCGCAGGGCTGGTAGGCATTTCAAATTTGTACGATCCAGATTCAAACATGATATTAATTTTTAGTGGTTGATTCGATTTTGTTTGCTTAGTGCATTTCAGTACTCATTCTTCCCGTCCAGGTCATCGATTAATAAATTCTTCGTCTTGTTCAGAATGTCATTAAAGAAATTCCTGGTGGTAACAACAGGACGCTTGGTTTTTTCAGTTGCCTTAACCAGGTCGCGGGCTTTACGATAGTTGTCTTGCCGCTCATCCAGTGAACGGAAGCCGGCTAGTACAAGACCAACCGCAGTAGCATACATCGGGCTTTTAACAGCCTCTAATTTGCTCTTACCCAAATGTTCATTCGGGTAACCGATACGAGTATCCATTCCGGTCATATACTCAACAAGCTGCTTCAAATTGCTGAGTTGTGAACCGCCACCGGTAATTACAATACCTCCCGCCAACCGGTTTTCAAATCCTGAACTGATAATTTCAGTATGAGCCATTTCGATTATCTCCTCCATGCGGGCCTGAATGATACTTGCCAGGTTTTTAGTAGAGATTTCCTTAGCCGAACGGTTTCGGATTCCTGGAATTGACACAATCTCATTCACACTTGCTTCCTCGGCAATTGCTTTTCCAAACCGGGTTTTGAGTTGTTCAGCTTGCTGGGGTAATACCATTAATCCCTGCTTGATATCATTGGTTACAATATTTCCACCGAACGGAATGACTGCTGAATGGCGAATGATATTATCATAGAAAATTGCGATATCGGTAGTTCCGCCTCCAATATCTATTAGACAAACACC
>JALOMY010000063.1 GCA_025455225.1 Cyclobacteriaceae bacterium
CAGGGAGGCTATAACGATGGTTTAATGTATTACGAAACCGGCATCAAGAGCATTGACCTGGCACAATACATCGATCTCATTAAAAAGAACAGCAAGAGCCTGGTTCATCCCTTGTATGGAACAACCAATATGGTTCCTTCCAAGGAGCTTACGCTTAAAGTCGATACAGCGCGTGTTAAGGCAATGGGATTGGTACCAAAAGGCATGGAGGAACTGCTGGTTCCGGAAATGAAGTTGCGGGTTAAAGGCAACAGTCTGATGAAACAAGACCTCGCTTTGCTGGATGTTCTGCTAACCAATAACTGGGAACGCCCGATTTATGTGAACAATACTTCACTTGAACAGTTCAATGTGGATCTTCGACCGTATGTAATTAGTGAAGGTAATTCATATCGCATCCTTCCTATCCAGAACCCATCCCCTCAAAATCGACTTGTTAATACAGAGGTGGCCTACAACAATCTGAAAAACAAGTTTCAGTTTCGGGGTTTGGATAATCCGAATGTTTTCTTCAGCCTTGATTACCGCAGTTTCGTTCAAAACCACCGGTCTACCTTCAATGAGGTAGCTGGCGCACTGATAGCGGAAGGCAGTACGGAAAAAGCGCGTGAAATTCTTTTAATGAGCCTGGAAAAAATGCCGGATAAAGGTGTGCGCTACGATTTTACCAATGCGTTAATGGTTGAGTTGTTGCTTGAGGTGGGCGAGAAAGAAAAAGCCATTGAAGTTTCTACCATCGTGGGCAACCGGGTTGATGAAATGGCTGGCTACCAGATTCAAAAAGGAATATTGGACCGAGACCTGTACAACAATGTTGCCGTATTGGGTGAACTTCAGCGGGTACTGTATAAGTATGGTGAAAACGACCTGGCTAAGCGATTTGAAGACGCTTACGATAAATACGCAGTACAACTCCCCGGCCGGTTCAATTAATCATTCAGTATCAAATACTAAAAGGCTTTGCTTGGCAGAGCCTTTTTTATTTTCGCACAATCAAAAACAGATCCAGGGCTGTGTCGGCATCATCGGTAACTCTAAAATCATCATGATGGATGCTTGATACCAGTTGATTGTCTTGATGCTTGAGTTTATTCCGGTTCATCCGGTTTAACAGTTCATATGGAAATCGTAACATCCAGGACGGTAACCGGTATTGAAGATTGAATATGTCCCACCGCATAATCTTGTTTACCGACTTCCGGTTTCGTTCATGATACGCCATGACTTTTTCGTTACCCGTAATCCCCTTCATTTCAACTTCCGAAAAAACACGCGAAGCCAGGGATTTCAATTCATCAGCAAGGTATTCGCGTATGTGCCACGGATTTCGGCTTAAGGTTAATTTCCGGTTTGGTGTAGTAATCAGGGCAACTCCCCCGGGTTTCAGAACACGTTGAATTTCCTTCATATAGAAAAGATCGTCTTTGATATGCTCAATAACCTGAAAGCTTACCACGCAATCGTACGTGTTATCCTTAAGATTATGAAGGGGTGGCAAATCCATCGAAATAAAATGGGCAGCAGGATATTGCTGCCGCAGCCGGGCTAACGCACTTTCAATTTTATCGACAGCTGTGAATTGGCTGGATTTGGTTAACAATAAATCAATTCCACGGCCCTCTCCGCAGCCTACTTCAAGAACATTTCCCGACAGGTAAGGCAGTGCCACAACATAAGCCTTAAATAATCGTTGATGAATTGGATTGTCGGACGGAAGGTGTTCGGATGTTATTTCGGTTGTATATATTTTCGCCATACCTTTGAGGAGCCGCAAAAATAGTTGAATCTTAAGATTATGCGTAAACTGTTCGTTTTTCAGTTGCTGATTTTATGCAGCATAACAGCATTTCCACAGGCCTTACGAACCATCAATTACAATTACATTTACCGAGCGGCTGAAGAATTTTCATTCAATTGGAAAATTATACATGGCAACAACCAGATTGAAGCCTATTACTCCCTGGAACGCGCGAACGACAATATTAACCTGGCTGAATATGATATTCTCTGGGAAATACGGAAAGATCTGGGTGAAAAAGAAGGAATCGCGCTGACAAATGTTATTTATGATCAATCATTTGAATCAACTAAATCGGGGAAGGTTATTCTTAACAACGAAGCAACCGGTCAATATGTGGTAGCCAAAATTACCAATGCCACAAAAAAAAGAATGTGGATTTACAGTAAACAAGTGCCGCAAACACCCGTTCCCTATTACTCCATTAATAATAAACCGGCTGTAAAAACGTATGCCCTGATAAATGATTCCGTCTCATTAAATGGATTTGATTCAACTAAACCCATTATAGTATCCTATTACAACGATGAATTCCCTTCCGCTGCACCACCTTTTTCAACAGCGCAGGCCAGGGTTGCATCTGTGATTAAATCCGATTCTACATTTACTTCAACAATTGAAAAACCCATTGCATTTACCAGGAAAGGACTTTACTTGGTTCAGCAAGACACTGCCTCATCGCTGGGTACCGCCTTTCGGATTGAAAATGATTATCCCAAGCTGGCGAAGATTGAAAGCCTTGCAGGCCCACTGATCTACATATGCACCAAGCAAGAGTACGAGAAACTAAGGGCTGCAAAAAACGACAAAGCCCAATTCGATAAAATCATTCTGAGCATTACCGGGAATTCAGACCGGGCAAAAATTTTTATGCGGAATTATTTCCGGAACGTGGAGATGGCCAACCGGTATTTCAGTTCGTACAAAGAAGGGTGGAAAACCGACCGGGGCATGATCTTTATTATTTTCGGATTGCCGGAAGAAGTCTATTTATTTGGCGACCGGGAGGTATGGGAATATAAAAACAATGCCTTCAGCGGGAGATTTACTTTTGTAAAGTCAGCAACCCTGTTCGATCCGGAAAATTATGTATTGATCCGTGAAAAATCCTACCAGGACAAGTGGTATGAAATGATTGATCTCTGGAGAAAAGCACGATTCTGAAGCAATAAAATCCATACTCCCCTATTGTTGCTTTCTGTAATCGCAATCAAAATTTGTACTTTTCGAAATGACTAAATCCGATATGATTTACGGCACACGGGCCGTAATGGAAGCCATCCGGGCCGGAAGACCAATCGAACGCATTTTAATTCAAAAGGGTATATCGAACGATTTGGTGCGTGAACTCACTCAATTAGCTCGAAAACATGATGTGGTTTTTACGTACGTCCCTCCCGAAAAATTAAACCGTCTCTCCAGCAAGAACCACCAGGGTGTAATCTGTTTAATGTCGGCTGTTGAATATGCTTCACTTGATAACATCATTCATGCTGCCTACAGTGAAGGCCGTGAACCGTTTCTGATAATTCTTGACCGTATAACGGATGTTCGAAATTTCGGTGCTATTGCCCGCACGGCCGAATGCGTTGGGGTAAGTGCTTTGGTTATCGCAGAAAAAGGCAATGCTCCTATAAGCAGTGATGCTATGAAAACTTCCGCAGGTGCCTTAAATCACCTACCGGTTTGCCGGGAAAAAGATTTGAATAAAACCATAACCGCACTTCGGGAGAATGGCATTATGGTAGTTGCCTGTACGGAAAAGGCTTCGAAGACGATTTATGAAGTTGAATTCAATCGCCCGGTGGCGATCATTCTGGGTTCCGAAGAAGATGGTATCTCCAACGAATTACTTCGGTATGCGGATGAACTGGTCAAGATTCCAATGAAGGGCCAAATCGGATCATTGAATGTTTCGGTAGCGGCCGGAATTGCCATGTACGAAGTACTCCGTCAAAGTATGTTGAAACAACTTCAATAATTCACTGACAACCTCGGTAGAAATCACTTATACGGAGATTGCAATGATCCCCAGCTGATTATTGAATCGTAAGGCAATTCGGATTTGTTGTTTGGAATTTTCTGATAAACTCCCTCGGACTGCAGGCATGAAATTGACGGAAGCTTTTTGAGAAATACGACAAATTGGTATAGCCAACCCGGTAAGCCACTTCATAAACATTTCCCGAGTGCAGATGCAGTAACTGGGCAGCCCGTTGCAGTCTTATTTTGCGGATGTAATCATTGGGTGTCATGTCGAACAGTTTTACCATTTTCCGGTACAACTGAATTGAACTAAGCCCCAATGCCGTAGCAAATTGATGCACATTAAATTCCGGGTCCGCCAGATTATCCTCAACCACCCGCATGATTTTGTATACCAGGTAACTACTGCTAAGGGGGGACGGCTCATTTGTACGTTCGGTTTCTTTATTCATTTGCTCGTTATACCTTCTCAGGTTCTTACATAACTGGATAAGGTTCCGAATGCGCCATACCAGTTCTTCCTGAAACCCTGTTCCGGTAATACAATCGTCTGCTCCAAATTGCAATCCTGCTAACCGGGTATTCATATCCACCGAATCCGCTACCAGGAGAATGGGAATGTGGTTAATGCGTTTGTCCAGCTTGATGGCATAACAAAGTTGCAATGCATGCGCACTGTTCATAGTAAAATCAATTACCAGTACATCGGGCATATCACGCACTACTTTAGAGTGCGTTTCATGGAACGACTCCACAATACTGATTTGGTAAAGAGCCTGTAAACGATTACTTAACTGTGAACAAAGTACCCGGTTTTGACCCGCCAATAAAACGGTTGGTTGAATTCCGATACTGGCATGTTCATGCTGAGTGACGGATAATGGCGAAGAATTCATGGCAAAGGCCTTCATAATCTAAAGGAATTTTGCCTTAGTGTCAGCATTACCCAAAGGTCACCCTATACCGGATAAAAAATGATCCATTTTATGTGGAAACCAGGAGCCTGGATTTGTGATTACAAAAATTCACTGCCTCCTTTAAGCGTTTTAACGTCATTAACGAATTGGCGGAAAAGATCTTCCCTGTCTTTTTCGCACACAATTACCACATCGCCAAATTCACCCACCAGATAGCCGTTCAAACCCTGTACAATAACCAACCTTTCGTTTGAAGCACGGATGATGGAATTTCGTGTATCGTAAACCAGTGCACGCCCGGAAATGGTGTTGTTGTCTTTATCCTTTGTTGAAATATCATGGATGGAATTCCACGAACCCAAATCTGACCAATTAAAATTTGCCTGGCACACATAGACATTAGTTGCCTTCTCCATGATGCCATAATCGATGGAAATGCTTTTACATTGGGCATAAATGCGTTCAACAACACTTCTCTCCTGCGGAGTATCAAATTGGGCCAGGTTTTCTTCGAACTCATCGGCCATTTCGGGTAAATAATCCTGCAAGGCTTTGGTAATAGCCTGAACACCCCAAATGAATATCCCGGAATTCCAGACAAAATCACCGCTTTCAATAAATTTCTTGGCTAGAGAGATCTCGGGCTTTTCGGTAAACGTTTTTACTTTCTTGATAATCTTTTTGTCGGGAATAAATTGAATATACCCATACCCTGTCTCCGGGCGGGAAGGCGTTATTCCAAGTGTTATCAGTTTATCCTGATCTTCAGCCTGGCTTACTGCTTTTGAAATTGTTGAATGAAACTCGTTCTCCTTAATTATCAAGTGATCGGAAGGACTTACTACAATCACAGCCTTTTTATCCCTTAACAGGATCTTGTAACTCGCATAGGCAATACAGGCTGCTGTATTTTTCCGCATGGGCTCTGCAAGGATCTGCCTTTCTTCCAGATCGGGGAGTTGTTCCCGAACAAGGTGCGCATGCTCTTCGTGCGTAACCACATAAATATTTTCTTTAAGACAGATAGGTAAAAATCGTTCGTACGTAGACTGCAATAACGTTTTACCTATGCCCAGTACATCAAGAAATTGCTTGGGTTTTGCATTGCGACTGTACGGCCAGAAACGTACACCAACGCCACCGGCCATCAGGACTACATAAAGATTATTTTTCATTCGTAAGCTAATCGTGAAGAAATTAAGCAATTCCTTCCATTAAAATATAGTGTGTGTGAATAAATGGTTTAACGTGATTTTGATTTTTCATCGCCACCCGTTGGGTAAACTTATTTTCCTGCATTTGATCTAACTGATTAACTGCTGACTTATGAGCATAATCGCTTTTCAGACATTTAGTTATTCTAACCAGTGCATTTACCCGATCCGTACTACTTCCCATGTTTAGTCTTCTTTGAAAATCGTCATTACGTGCAATTCCTGGTACCATATGCAACCCATGTGCAACCGGGCTGGTAACATTCGTAAGTTGAAATAAATAAACCGAAGAAGCGTATCCCAAATTAAGAGAAGTTGCAAGAATCTGGTAGTTGAAATGCGATCTGAGTGAAACTTCGTTCAATTTGTAATCAGTCTTTTGTTCCTGGAGAGAATTTGTATTGCGTACCCGGGCAACAAGTTTAGAGGCTTTGCGTTTTAAAAGCGGCACAAGTGCTTTTATTTCCAGTGAATTGCTGCTTTCGGAAATATGGACGGTGGGGTTTATTGGTGCCATAATTTTATTGGCAATAATGGCGTTTTTACCAATGCCTGTAATGGTAACACTGCCTTTCGAAGAATAAATTTCGTTAACACATTCTCCGAAATCGTTGGCAAAAAATTGGCTCCGTTTTTCTGTTGCACACGATTTATTAATTAGGACATCCTGTGCAATAAATTTGATATTTTTTGTTATATTCAATTCTGCTTAACGGATTGACGGTAGGTGAATCAAAGATAGAAAGAATTAATACTTGGAATTCGAATAGATGAATATGATGTTGGTAGAAGAGAAAGATGAATTAAAACTGAAATTAAAAGAGGTATTTGGATATACCACGTTCAGAGGCAACCAGGAAAGAATAATTCGTAACATCCTGGATGGAAAGAATACGTTCGTGATTATGCCCACCGGGGCAGGTAAGTCATTATGCTACCAGCTTCCGGCCCTTATGCTGGAGGGTCTGGCCATTGTTATCTCACCGCTTATTGCGTTGATGAAAAACCAGGTTGACCAAATGAATGCTTATGGAGTAAATGCCCGGTTTCTGAATTCAACTTTATCGAAAGGTGAAATAACTAGACTTAAAAAGGATTGTGTAAACGGCATAGTGAAATTGCTTTACGTTGCTCCGGAATCCTTAACAAAGGAAGAAAATCTTGAATTTCTCAAAAAGATAAAAGTTTCATTTGTTGCTATTGACGAAGCGCACTGTATTTCTGAATGGGGTCACGACTTCCGTCCTGAGTACAGGCGTATCAAATCCATGATTCAGCAGTTTGGCAACTTGCCGGTTGTTGCTCTTACTGCCACGGCAACTCCAAAAGTTCAGTTGGATATTCAGAAGAACTTACAAATGGAGGACGCAGATATTTTCCTTTCCTCCTTCAATCGTAAAAATTTATACTACGAAGTACGGCCCAAGAAAGAAACTAAAAAGCAACTCATTAAATTTTTACGCGAACACAAAGGCAAATCCGGAATCGTTTATTGCCTCAGCCGAAAGAAAGTAGAAGAAATTGCAAAGTTAATTTCAGTAAACGGTTTTAAAGCAGCGCCTTATCATGCCGGCCTCGATGCCGATGTACGTGAAAAAAACCAGGATGATTTTCTTAACGAAGAAGTTGACATCATTGTAGCTACCATTGCCTTCGGTATGGGAATCGATAAGCCCGATGTTCGGTTCGTGGTACACTACGATGTGCCGAAATCACTGGAGGGTTATTACCAGGAAACGGGGCGTGCAGGCCGGGATGGCCTGGAAGGTCTTTGCCTCATGTTTTACAGTCATAACGATCTGAACAAACTCGAAAAGTTCAATAAAGACAAATCCGTTCAGGAACGGGAGAATGCCCGCGTTCTTTTACAGGAAATGGAATATTATGCCGAATCGCCTGTTTGCCGCAGACGTCAGTTGCTTCATTACTTCGGAGAAGAATTCAAAGAAGATAATTGCGGTATGTGCGATAACTGTGTACATCCGCGCGAACGCTTTGATGGAACCGAAGCCGTGAAGGTTGTGCTTCAGGCGGTGAAGCAAACCAATGAACGATTCGGCCTGAATCACCTGGTAAACGTAATCCGTGGTATCGAAGATGAATACGTAAAGAGCTACGGCCATTTCGATTTACCGATTTACGGAACCGGAGGTGATGAGGATGCCGATTACTGGAAATCCGTGATTCGCCAGACGCTTATCTATCAATACCTGGAAAAGGATATTGAAAACATTGGTGTATTAAAAATTTCAAAAAGAGGAGAGAGCTTTTTAAAGAAACCGGTTTCCATTGAGCTGGCACGCGACCATGACTTCACCACGGATGTGGAAGACGAAGAGGTATCGTCAGAAAAGGTGCCGGTTAATGCAAAAGCCTATGACGACAAGCTTTTTGAATTGCTGAAAG
Organism: Cyclobacteriaceae bacterium; assembly: GCA_025455225.1. Lineage (GTDB taxonomy): Bacteria > Bacteroidota > Bacteroidia > Cytophagales > Cyclobacteriaceae > UBA2336. The sequence continues at coordinate 8,322 of JALOMY010000063.1, forward strand.
CCCTTCGTAAGAAAATTGCCAAAGACAAAAATCTTCCACCGTATGTCATATTCCAGGATCCTTCCCTGGAAGAAATGGCCACCACCTACCCAACTACTAAAGAAGATCTTGCTTCCGTTAACGGAGTAGGTATGGGTAAGGTGAATAAATTCGGCAAGGAGTTCCTCGAACTGATCAATAAATACGTTGACGAAAATGACATTGAAACGGCAACTGAGGTAGTTGTTAAATCATCTGTTAATAAATCGAAGACTAAGATTTTTATCATTCAGCAAATCGATAAAAAAGTTGACCTGGATGAAATCGCAGAACTTACCAATCTTTCCTTTGAAGAATTGCTGACGGAGATTGAAAACATCTGCTATTCCGGAACCAAGCTGAATCTCAACTACTACATTGAAGAGCTGATCGATCCCAGCAAACAAGACGACATCCATGATTATTTCATGAATGCCGAAACAGATAGTCTGGAAGCTGCCTTGAATGACGCTTCATTAGCCGATTACACCGAGGAGGAAATCCGGCTCATGCGCATACATTTCATGAGCGAATACGCCCACTAAGATTAAGAACAAATGACAAAACCCGGCATGTAAAACATACTGGGTTTTGAATTTTGACTATCGAATCCTCATCTTTGGTGCTTTTTAAAGCCAACCATGAACATTCTGATCATTGGCAACGGAGGACGCGAACATGCATTTGCCTGGAAAATAAGGCAAAGCAATAGTTGCGGGAATTTATTCGTGGCGCCCGGAAACGCGGGCACCCATACAATGGCCGTTAATGTGCCTATTGCTGTTGATGATTTTCATTCCATTGGTGAGTTCTGTCTCGAAAAGCAAATTGGTTTAGTCGTTGTGGGGCCTGAAGCTCCCCTGGTGAACGGCATACGTGATTATTTTGAAAGCAAGCCACGGTTAAAGAACATTTTACTGATTGGTCCGGGAAAAGCAGGTGCCCAACTTGAAGGCAGCAAGGATTTTTCCAAGCAGTTCATGATCAGGCATGGAATACCTACAGCGAAAGCCCGGACCTTTCATCCTCATGAAGTAACTGAAGCACACCATTACCTCGACACATGCCAGCCTCCTCTTGTATTGAAAGCTGACGGACTGGCGGCCGGCAAAGGTGTAATCATTACCGAAGATCGTGAAGAAGCTAAGGCCATCATACGTGAGATGCTGGTTGATAAGAAATTTGGTGAGGCAAGCTCTAAAGTTCTCGTAGAAGAATTTTTAAAGGGAATTGAGGTGTCTGTCTTCGTTCTTACGGATGGAAAAGATTATGTAATTCTTCCGGAAGCAAAAGATTATAAACGCATTGGCGTAGGCGATACCGGACCGAATACCGGTGGCATGGGTGCCGTATCTCCGGTTTATTTTGCCGATGAGGTGTTCCTGAAAAAAGTTGAAGAACGCATTGTGAAGCCTACAATTAATGGGCTAAGAAAAGAAAACATCGATTACCGGGGTTTCATTTTTATAGGATTAATGAACTGCAGCGGTGAACCTTTTGTGATTGAATACAATGCACGAATGGGAGACCCGGAAACCCAGGCTGTTTTACCAAGGATCAAAAATGACCTTGTTGAATTGCTGAAGGCAACTGCCTCCGGATCATTAGGCAACCTGAAAATTGAAAAGGATGCGCGGTATGCAACCACCATCGTAATGGTTTCCAAAGGCTACCCGGGAAATTACGACAAAGGAAAAATCATTAAGGGGCTCGAAACTTCATCCGATGTCAATGTCTTTCATGCTGGTACCAAAACGGTAGAAGGCAAGATTGTAACCGATGGAGGCCGTGTATTGGCCATAACCGGAATGGGTAATGATCTGCAAACGGCACGTGAAAAAGGCTATGCCGGAGTTGCTAAACTTTCCTGGGAAGGAGTATATTTCAGAACAGATATCGGGCTGGATTTGCTTAGTCTTCAGAATGAGGCAAAATCCGGTTAGTCAATGTATATATTTCTAAATCAACATGAATAATGGGCTGCGCTTGTGGAACTGTAAAGGATGGAAAAGTAGCCGGCTGTAATAATAATGGAGCCTGTCAGACAGGAGGATGCAATAAAATGAATGTGTTCGATTGGCTTTCCAACATGGAAATGCCCGGCAATGACACATTCAATATTGTGGAAGTCAGGTTTAAAAACGGTCGTAAAGATTTTTTCAGGAACATCGATAAACTTAATCTGATTACCGGTGATGCGGTGATTGTTGAGGTACCCAATGGCCATCACCTGGGCTATATATCGCTTCAAGGCGAGTTGGTTCGGCTGCAGATGCAGAAAAAGAAAATTGCCAACGATAATGAAATTAAAAAGATCTACCGCATTGCCCATACCAA
>JALOMY010000312.1 GCA_025455225.1 Cyclobacteriaceae bacterium
AATACCTTCCCATTAAAGGACTTGATCTTCAAAAAGGCAGGAACCTTTCCAGGATTGAAGTGGATTATGGTTCGCAGGTGGCCATCATCGGGCATAAGATTTATACTACGTTATTTAAAGACAACGAAGACCCGATCGGCCAAAAGGTTTCCTTCCTCGGTGCTCAGTTTAAAGTAATCGGTGTGATTATTGAAAAAGGTCAGAGCCTGGAAGGTAATTACGATAATATGGTAGTGATACCGCTGCGGGTGGCCAACCAGATGGCTAAGGGAAGAAGTCTTTGGTACCGGATTACGGTGGGCATTGATGATCTTAATGAGATGGATCATGCCATGGGTGAGGCCACTGGTTTAATGCGCAAGATCCGTCATGACCGGGTTGGGTTTCCTGATTCATTCACGCTGGAACGCAGCGTTTCACTGGCTGAGCGCACGGCAACGCTGGCGGGTTATGTGCGTACAGCCGGTTTTGTTATCGGTTTTGTTACGTTGTTGGGATCTTCCATCGCCTTGATGAATATCATGCTGGTATCGGTAACGGAACGTACTCGTGAAATCGGAGTAAGAAAAGCATTGGGCGCGACTCCCCTTCGTATCCGCCAGCAGTTTGTTATCGAAGCCATTGTGGTGTGTTTACTGGGCGGAACACTGGGTGTTATTTTGGGTATTGCCATCGGCAACCTGGGTGCGCGGTTCCTGGGCCTGGATAGTTACATTGTACCCTGGGTGTGGATATTTTTCGGAATCGGGGTTTGTATTGTCGTTGGCCTTATGGCCGGATATTACCCGGCCCATAAAGCTTCCAAGCTTGATCCGATCGAATCGCTTCGCTTCGAATAAGTTTGATTCAATAAGAGTTCATAAAAAAAGCAGCCTTTCCGGGCTGCTTTTGTAATTATCGATCACCTGTTCAGATCAAGTCTGCGGTAAGGCTAATATTTGTATTCAATGATTTTGAAATCGGGCAGTTGGCTTTTGCATTTTCTGCGCATTCCAGAAATTTTTCTTTTGATATACCCGGTACTTTTGCTTTCAACATCAGTTCGGATGAGGTAATAGCTCCGTTTTCCAGCGTAATAATACAATCGGTAGCCAATTCGGCAGGTGTGAAACCGGCTTCACCCAAAACAAAACTCAATTTCATACTGAAACAACCGGCATGAGCTGCAGCTACCAATTCTTCCGGGTTGGTTCCAATGCCTTCGGCAAACCTGGAGTTAAATGAATATTGTGTCTTGCTTAAAACATTGCTTTGCGTGGTCAGGTGGCCGTTGCCTTCTTTACCTGATCCGATCCATACAGCGGTTGCTTTCCGTTTCATAGTTGAAGTATTTGGTTCAGCGGTGAATCTACAATTTTTTATCAATCGGCTCTAATCCCAGGTATTAAGATTTTAATTTTCCGTTATCAACAAGCTAAATGATTCAACACCTGTAAATTTGCTGTTGGTGATGAATCAACAATTAATCTTACAATTAGGATAACAACCTTAGCGAATATGAGACCTTATATCTTAGCCGAATGTAACTGGGCCTACATTAAAGACTCGAAATTCAGTTTGGCAGTATTACCCTGGGGTGCAACCGAAGCACACAATTATCATTTACCCTATGCCACCGATGTCTTTGAAGCCGATCTTATCGCAGCCGAATCGGCCCGCATTGCCTGGGAAAAGGGGGCAAAGGTGATTGTACTTCCAACAATCCCGTTTGGTGTAAATACGGGTCAGTCGGATATTTTACTGGATATCAATCTGAATCCAAGCACGCAGCTGGCCATACTGAGGGATGTCATTGAAGTGCTGGACCTGCAAGGCATTTATAAATTATTAATCCTTAATAGTCATGGAGGAAATGATTTCCGGCCCATGATTCGCGAGCTTGGACTGAAATTTCCAAACATGTTTATCTGTATGTCGAATTGGTACCAGTCGTTGGACAAAAAGAAATTCTTCGAACACAGTGGCGATCATGCCGATGAAATGGAGACCAGCCTGATGCTTCATCTTAAACCGGAATTGGTATTGCCTAAAGAAAAATGGGGTGACGGCAAGGAGAAGAAGAATAAGATCAAAGCGTTTACAGAAGGATGGGCCTGGGCAGAACGAAAATGGTCGAAGATCAGTGCTGATACAGGCGTGGGAAATCCAGTTGCTTCAACAAAGGAAAAAGGAGAAGCTTATTTTAAAGCAGTTACTCAGAAGGCAGGTGATTTGATGTTTGAAATCGCCAAAGCCGATATTAACGATCTCTACGAATAAGGAAAGGATCAGATAAACATAAAGAGAAACGCAATCAGAAAACCGGCTATGGTGGCAAGACCTACCTCTGAGCCTCCGTCTTCATAAGCTTCGGGCATCATAACCGATGCCACCATACCGAGTATAGCTCCCCCGGCAATGGCTTCCACCAGGGTGATGATGGCGGGTGATGCCGCAATCAAAAAAATATTGCCAACCATGGCCGCCAGGGTTCCCGTTACTATCAGGATGGTCCAGAGGCTAACAATTTTCGTTTTACTGAAACCGGCTTTAATCATGGCGCTTGAACTGGCCATGGCTTCCGGAAAATTGGCTAAAAAAACAGCGGCCAGGAATGTAAACCGGTATGAATTAAAATCAGAAAAGCCGGAGCCAATTACGATCGATTCGGGAATAACATCCATCATGGCACCCAGGAAAATAGCCAGCGGGGCACCTTTGGGTGTGTGCTTTTGAAAGAATACATATTCTTCCGACTTGCTGAGCCGTTCAATGTTGGATAAGGCAATTTTCATCCAATGATCCTGATCCATTTGAGGAACTGTTTCCACATTTTTAAGTATGCGTTGTGAATTCAGTTGTTCAATTGACTGGCGTAAATAGGGGGAAGCCTTGATCAATTCACTGAAGGTGGATTTTTCAATCTTCAGAAGGGATAGATTGGAAGCAGCATAAGCACTGGCTGAACGAGGCTCACCGGTAAGTAAAGCCATCTCACCAAAGGATTCTCCGTTTTTCAATGTGGCTAAGGTGTTGCTGGAGGCATCACTTCGGTCGATAATCTGAACCTGTCCTTCCAGGATCAGGTAAAGACCATCTGCATCATCTCCTTTATGGAATATAAAATCGCCAGTATTATAGATCACCGGTTTTACAGCTTCCAGAATCACTTCCATCTCCTCGGGTGGCAACGACCGGAGTAGATTTATGTTGGCGAGTTTTTCTAATACCTCTGCCTTTTCATCTCGTTTCTTTTTGAGAAAATACAATTTAGCCATGGCCGGGTGACGGATGGCACCCCCTTGTTTATCAAGGGCTTTATTGCCTATGTAATAAGCAAGCCCGCCAATAAAAAAGCCCAACGCTACCTGCGCCCATGCTTCCATACCGGAATAGTGAGATTGTTCAATTAATCGCTGTGCTCCATGATAGGCTAACTCGATAGCCAGAGCCTGAATAAGGGCCCCGGTTCCAAAGGCCATGATGATGGCGTTCGTACGCTGAGAAGGACGGCCATA
>JALOMY010000064.1 GCA_025455225.1 Cyclobacteriaceae bacterium
AGCTGGTGAAAAAATTTGCGTGGGTAACTGTTCCTGAAAATCTTCATGGCCAGGTCAAGAGAGCCCTGGAATTCAGAATTCAGTCGTTCCATGAACAAATACGACAGACTTTCGTGTTTAATTCCCGGCAGCAAGGAGTCTTCGAGGGCATGCGAAAGCGGCCCATGGCCAATATCGTGGAGGAGAATAGCGATCTGTGATGCTTCAAATTCCTGGTCACTAATTTCAATTCCCTTTTCCCGGAGGTTTTTCAAAACGATTCCCATCAGGTGCAGGGCACCGAGGGCATGTTGGAAGCGGGTATGCTGAGCGGAAGGATAAACCAGGTCGGTAAGCCCTAATTGTTTGATGTGCCGGAGTCGCTGAAACCAGGGGTGTTCAATGATGTCGAAGATCAGTTCACCCGGAATTTTTATGAACCCATAAACCGGGTCATTGATAATTTTCTTTTTGTTCAAGCGGGAAGACGATATTCTTTAACTTCGTAAAAAATAGATGTATGCAAAGATATAGCATTTTGTGGGTGGATGATGAAATTGATTTGTTGAAACCGCATATTTTATTCCTGGAGCAACGGGGCTACGACATTACCCCGGTTAACAACGGCTCGGATGCCATCGAGTTATGTGAGTCGAAGAATTATGATGTCGTATTTCTTGATGAAAACATGCCAGGACTTTCGGGCCTGGAAGTGTTGGATGTGATTAAAGGCCGTAAACCGAACTTACCGGTGGTTATGATCACCAAAAATGAAGAAGAGCACATCATGGAAGAAGCGATAGGTGCCCAGATTGCCGATTACCTGATTAAACCCCTTAACCCGAACCAGATTCTGCTTTCAGTGAAAAAGCTTCTTGATAACAAGCGGCTGATCATTGAAAAAACCAACCTTTCTTATCAGCAGGAATTCAGGAAAATAAGCATGGCATTTATGGATGAAATGAACCATGAACAATGGGCAGAAATTTATAAAAAGCTGGTTTACTGGGAACTGCAACTTGATCAATCAGATAATAAGGACATGAGCGATGTGCTGGATGCCCAGAAAACTGAAGCCAATTCCAACTTTGCACGGTTTATCATTCGTAATTACGACCGCTGGTTAAACGATGCCAGTGTGGAGAAACCGTTGCTCTCACATCAACTGATGAAGCGTAAGGTTTTTCCATTAATCGGGAAGGAAACTTCAACCTTTCTGATTGTGATTGATAACCTGAGGTTTGATCAATGGAAAATTCTGGAACCAATAATTAATGATTATTATTCGGTTGAACGCGAAGAAACCTATTATTCGATATTACCTACAACAACTGCGTACGCACGAAATGCCATTTTTTCGGGTATGCTTCCGGTTGAGATGGCCAAAAGCCATCCGGATTTATGGATTGGCGAAGATGAAGATGAGGGTAAGAATAATTTTGAAGAGGAATTTCTGGAGAAACAACTTCGCAGAAATAATCTGAATATTAAATTCTCCTATCATAAAATTAAAAACCTGGAGGAGGGCAGAAGCCTTGCAGAATCGGTACACAATTTATTCTCCAATAATCTCAATGTAATCGTTTATAATTTTGTCGACATGCTTTCACATGCAAGAACCGATATGGCTATGATACGCGAACTTGCACCGGATGAGTCGGCTTATCGTTCAATTACACGTTCATGGTTCCTGCATTCCCCTTTACTTGAGATCATTAAAACCATCTCCCAGAGGAAGGCGAAGGTGATAATTACCACCGATCACGGTACCATACGGGTTAAGCGGCCATTTAAAATAATTGGCGATCGCAGCGTCAATACCAACTTACGGTATAAGCAAGGAAAGAATCTGGGATTTGAAGGCGATAAGATCATGCAGGTAAATAAACCTGAACGGCTCTTCCTGCCCAAAGTTAATGTTTCGACTACCTATGTATTTGCCACCGAAGATCAGTTTTTTGCCTATCCGAATAACTACAATTACTACGTTAATTTTTACAAGGATACCTTTCAGCATGGTGGTGTGAGTTTAGAAGAAATGATAATCCCCCTAATTTTCTTAAATTCGAAGAATGCAATCTGATGTAATGGATCACACGAAAGTGATCTTCCGGGAGGTAACGGTAAACGGCTTGCCTGAAGTGGCCAGACGCATTGTTGAGTTGATGGATAATTGCCGGGTTGCCATTTTTCAGGGTGAAATGGGTTCCGGGAAAACGACACTTATTAAAGCCATTGGCGGTGTTCTGAATGTACAAGATACCATGAGCAGCCCCACATTTTCGATCGTTAACGAATATAGAACCTCAGGAGGCGGGGTTATTTATCATTTTGATCTATACAGAATAAAGTCAGAAGCAGAGGCACGCGATATTGGAACTGAAGAGTATCTGTATTCAGGAAAATTTTGCTTTATTGAATGGGCAGAAAAAATACAATCGTTGCTGCCTAACCAGTATGCAGTAATTGCAATTGAAACCACCGATGCATCTCACCGAACAATAGAATTTTCAATTCATGGCAGAGAAGAAAAAGACCGGGTTTGAAACCCTGGCGCGCACCAGCTTAGCTCCGCAGGAACAACTGCTTGCTGTAAAAAAAGGAAAGCATTCATTTTTTATTGGCCTTCCACGGGAGATTTCGCTGCAGGAAAACCGAATTACATTAACGCCTGATGCAGTTGCTTTACTTGTTAACAACGGCCATGAAGTTTGGGTAGAAGCTAAGGCTGGAATCGGATCCAAATTCACCGATCAGCAATACAGCGAAGCGGGAGCTAAAATTGTTTATTCCCAACAAGAGGTTTACAAAGCGGATGTCATTTTAAAGATTGAACCGCCTACACTGGAAGAGATTGAGTGGATGCATCCCGGTCAAACGCTGATCTCAGCAATACAACTTGGGCACCTCAAACCGGAGTATGTTCAGGCCCTTATGAAGAAGAAAGTAACCGCGCTTGCCTTTGAATTCATTGAAGATAAAGTAGGTGGTATGCCGATCATCCGGGCCATGAGTGAGATTGCCGGCAGCAGTGTGATGCTGATTGCGGCCGAGTATTTAAGTACCGCTCATGGAGGCAGGGGTGTTATATTGGGCGGAATTACCGGGGTGCCCCCTACAAAGGTGGTTATTATTGGCGCAGGTACAGTAGCCGAATACTCCGCTCGCGCTGCCCTGGGCATGGGTGCCGATGTCCAGATTTTTGACAACCATCTTTACAAACTCAGACGAATTAAGCACTTACTAGGACACCAGATTTATACATCTACCATTGATACCCTTACGCTGAGTGAGTCATTAAAGACTGCAGACGTGGTAATCGGTGCACTGCGTGCCGAAAAAGGCAGAGCCCGCGTTGTGGTTACCGAAGAAATGGTGAGCAAGATGCGGCCCGATTCGTTGATCATTGATTTGAGTATTGACCAGGGCGGGTGTGTGGAAACCTCAGAAATTACCAGTCTCGACCAACCGGTTTTCAGGAAATACGATGTGATTCACTATTGTGTTCCTAATGTGGCGTCACGTGTTGCACACACTGCCACCACAGCACTTAGCAATATTTTCACACCAACCATTCTGCGGGCTGCCGAAGAAGGAGGCCTCGAAGAGATGGTATTTCTGCATTCGTGGTTTATGAAGGGCGTTTATACCTTTAAAGGAAACCTGACCAACGAGTCACTGGCCAGACGGTTTTCCATGAAGTATAAAAACATTGAACTAATCCTGGCAGCTCGTTTTTGATGGGGCCTTATAAGCGGGCCAGATTCTCCTGCAAGACTTTTATTTTTGCTTCTGCATCTGATTTTTTCCTGCGCTCATTTTCAAGGACGTTAGCAGGTGCACTGCTTACAAAGCGTTCATTGTCTAATTTTTTATTAACCGAAGCCAGAAATCCCAACTGGTAATCGAGTTCTTTCTGTAAAGCTTCACGGTCTTTTTCAGCATCTATTTTACCGCTTAACGGAATAGAGAATTCAGACGATTTAACCATGAATGAAGTTGAGCCTTCCTTAGGAAGTGTACCAAAGTTGATTGAACTTAGATTACCTAATTTTTCAACAACCGGCCAAAACCGATCGATCATCAGGTCATCGGATTTCTTTACGTTGAGGGTTAAAGGTTCCTTGGGTGAAATGCCTTTCGCGTTCCTTATGTTTCGAATCTCGGTTATTACTGAGAAAGAATTTTCAGCTTCCTTCAACAGGTGCTGATTTGATGTCGCAGGCTGTGGCCAACTGGCAACGATAATGCAATTGGAAGACTGTCGTTCATTTAATTCGTGCCATAATTCTTCCGTAATAAACGGCATAAACGGATGAAGTGCCTTCAATACGGTTTCAAAGAATGCAATGGTCTGTTCGTAGGTTCTGGCATCAATGGGTTTACCGAATTCTGGTTTGATTATTTCCAGGTACCAGGAACAGAAGTCATCCCAGGTTAGTTTATAAATCGTAAGCAGAGCATCGGAGATGCGGTAGCGGTTGAAATGATCATTCAATTCAGTCAATGCATAATTAAGTTTACTGGTAAACCAATCAGCAGCTACCTGGTTGATTTGCGGTTGGTCAATGGTTTCAACGGACCATCCTTTTACCAAACGGAAGGCATTCCAGATTTTATTGGCAAAGTTCCTACCTTGTTCAATCAGTTTCTCATCATACAATAAATCATTTCCAGCGGGCGAACTGAATAGCATTCCTGTTCGAACCGCATCGGCTCCATAAGTAGCAATAAGTTCAAGCGGATCAGGAGAGTTACCCAGCGATTTGGACATCTTTCTCCCTAGTTTATCACGAACTATTCCGGTAAGGTATACATTCCGGAAAGGTTTTTCCTGGCGGTATTCATAACCGGCAATAATCATTCGGGCGACCCAGAAAAATAAAATTTCAGGTGCAGTAATCAGGTCGTTGGTTGGATAGTAATAATTGAGGTCTCGGTTTCCTTTGTTTGACGGATCTTTAAAAACCGAAGTATCAAAAACAGCAATGGGCCATAACCAGCTGGAAAACCAGGTGTCGAGTACATCCTGATCTTGTTCAATTTTCGCATGACGTAAGCCTTTTTGTTTGAATAGCTTCAACGCTTCCTCGTGAGTTTTGGCAACAACGAATTCTCCGTCTTCATTATACCAGGCCGGTATTCGGTGGCCCCACCACAACTGACGTGAAATGCACCAGTCACGAACATTGGCCATCCAATGATGATAGGTGTTTTTGAATTTCGGGGGAATCAGCTGGATATCATCATTCATTACATGTTCAAGAGCCGGTTTGGTCACGGTATCCATTTTAAGAAACCATTGCAAGGATAAACGCGGCTCAATTACAGCATCTGTTCTTTCAGAAAAACCGACATTGCTGGTATAGTCTTCTACCTTGGCCAGGTAATTCTGTTCCTCCAGCAGTTTGGCAATTTTTTTACGAGCGATAAACCGGTCTTCGCCCACCAGGATTTGTGCCTTTTCATTTAAGGTTCCATCCTCATTCAGGATATCGATTACCTCAAGATGGTGCTTCTTTCCAAGTTCATAGTCATTGATATCGTGGGCCGGTGTAACTTTTAAGCACCCCGTTCCAAAATCCATGGTTACGTATTCGTCCTCAATAATTGGAATGGCACGGTTAATTAATGGGATAAAAGCTCGCTTACCTTTAAGATGACGGTACCGTACATCATTCGGATTAATACAGATCGCTGTATCGGCCATAATCGTTTCCGGCCGAACCGTGGCAATCGTAACAAATTCAGAAGGATTTCCTTCAATGGGATACTTGATGTAATAGAGCCTGGATTGAACATCGCGGTAATTCACTTCATCATCCGAAAGGGCAGTTTTGCCAACCGGATCCCAGTTCACCATTCGCAAACCGCGGTAGATGTATCCTTTGTTAAACAGATCAATAAACACATCAATAACAGCTTCATAATAGTCCGGATCCATGGTGAATGCAGTTCGCTGCCAGTCGCATGATGCACCCAATTTTTTTAGTTGCTCGAGAATGATGCCACCGTATTTTTCCTTCCATTCCCAGGCATATTTCAGGAATTCTTCGCGTGTGAGATCCGATTTTTTAATGCCTTTTTCACGAAGCATGGCAACCACTTTGGCTTCGGTGGCTATCGAAGCATGATCGGTGCCGGGTACCCAGCATGCTTCTTTACCTTCCATGCGGGCTTTTCGGGTCAATACATCCTGAATGGTATTATTGAGCATATGCCCCATATGCAACACACCGGTTACATTGGGAGGAGGGATTACGATGGTAAAGGGTTCTTTCTCAGGGTTGGGTTCCGAATGAAAGAAACCGTTCTCCATCCAATAGGAATACCATTTGTCTTCTACGGCTGCAGGATTGTATTTAGTTGATAAAGACATGCGTTGAATAAAATTGAGGGGCAAAAATACGGTTAGGGTTTCAGGGTTACAAGTGGCGCACGCAACCGAAGATTAGAGGTTGCGGATGCGCCATTCCTTTGGGTAGAGGTTGTTGATACGATGATCGAGGATATTAACCCAGCCTAAAGGAATTGAATCATAGGTAACCAGGCCAAAACCCCTGTTATGATACGGAATTGACAGAGCCTCCTTGCGAAGAAAGTTTAAAGCTTCTTCTTTGTTTAATTCGATTTGTGTGAAATGGTTTCCGTTCAAATGAACCGAAAGCGCCAATGCGTGATCCGGAACAAGTTTATTTCCTTTGAGTTCTGCAAGTGGGGTTCCAGCCTGAATTACCCGAAAGTGTTGCTGAAAATAATGACTGATATCGGTCAATGATTTGGTTTGAATGGTAACTTTTTGATTCTTTAAATCAAAATTAAACTGATCGGGTTGGCGAATCCATTTGAATAATTCATCCGGTATTTTACTTTTTTGTTGCCCGTGATCACGTTTGATTTTTACTAAAGTTTCATGTTCATTCTCTCTTTTCTGAATCAATGAAATAAAAAATCCTTCACCCTGAAGAAGGTGAGAATAGAAGCGGTAACCAAACCGATTATCAAATTTAACTTCTTCAACACCCCACGCTTGGTTGAGTTCCAGAGAAAGGGAATTCCAACTATGATTTTTTCCAAGCCATGTTAAGTTATCCTCATTTTCCAATTCATTATACGTACAGGTGCTGTAAATAATAATTCCATTGAATTTTAATGCTGGCCAAATATCTTCCAGGATGCGCTGTTGTCGCCTGGCACATAACTCTACGTGGTTCACCGACCACTCTTTCATGGCTTCCGGGTCCTTACGGAATAATCCTTCACCCGAACAGGGAGCATCCAGTACAATCACATCAAAGAATCCGGTGAGCTTTTGAAAATCACGTGCATCGTTATTCGTAATCACTACATTAGGGTAGCCCCACTTCGTCAGATTTTCGTTGAGTATGGATGCTCGGGTACGTATTACTTCGTTTGAAACAAGCAGGCTTTCCGGATGCAGAAGACTGAGAAGGTGTGTTGATTTACCACCCGGTGCAGCGCAGAGGTCAAGTACTTTTATTGGATTTTTATCAAGGTTAAGCTGAAGGACAACCTGTTCCAGAAACATTGAACTGGCCTCCTGCACGTAATAGGCCCCTGCATGAAAGGATGGATCAAGGGTAAAGACCGGCCGTTCATCCAGGTAGAAGCCATATGAACTCCAGGGAACGGAATTCTGGTATTTTGCTTTAGACTTCAATGGATTAACACGAATGCTTATAGGTGAAGTCTTTTGAAGGGCTTGAGAAAAATCAGGAAAGTAATTGCCCAACTGCTGTTGCATGCGGATTGAAAAGTCTGCAGGAAGTTTGATTAAATTATCCGCCATGCTGCGAAGTTAAACTTTCTTTGCAGTCTCTTGCAGATTGATGCATATTCGCCCTGTTAATTGTCGTGTCTTATGATTCAAGCCAACAGTCCGAATCTTAAATCCTGGATCGAAGTTGAATCCGGTTCTGATTTTCCAATACAGAATTTACCGTTTGGAATTTTTAAAACGAAATATCTAACCCCGGTAGCCGGGGTTGCCATTGGCAAGTACGTACTCGATCTGGTTTACCTCCATGAAAATGGGTTTCTCGATGGTCTCGGCTTACCTCCTGGTATTTTTAATCAACAATACCTGAATGATTTTCTGAAACTTGGAAGAAAAAAGGGAAGGGAAGTACGCGAACGTATTTCTCAACTTCTTCGTCATGATAATGATGAACTCAAAGCAAATCCCGCTGCACGTGAAATTGCGTTAATCCCCATGCAGGAAGTTCAGATGCAACTACCAGTGCGGATACCTAACTATACGGATTTTTACAGCAGTGAAGAACATGCAACCAATGTTGGCTCCATGTTCCGGGATCCGAAAAATGCGTTATTACCCAACTGGAAACACCTTCCGGTTGGTTATCACGGAAGGACTTCATCAATTGTTGTTTCGGGAACATCCATTCACCGGCCTAAAGGACAAATCAAATTACCGGATTCGGATCAACCCGTGTTTTCCCCATCGCGTAAAATGGACTTTGAGTTAGAGGTTGCATTCGTCACCTGCACAGATTCACGTTTGGGTCAATCCATTACAACTACAGAAGCTGAAGAACATATTTTCGGAATGGTTTTATTCAACGATTGGTCAGCACGCGATATCCAACAATGGGAGTACGTTCCGTTAGGTCCTTTTCTGGGCAAGAACTTTGGCTCTACCATTTCACCTTGGATCGTCACCCTGGATGCCCTTGAACCTTTCCGTACAGCTAGCCCGCAACAAAATCCGGAAGTATTGCCTTACCTTCGGTTTCAGGGAGAAAAGAATTTCGACATCATGCTTGAAGTCTTCTTGCAGTCCGAAAAAAGCGAACCGGTAACAATCAGCCGTTCGAATTTTAAATACATGTACTGGAACATCAACCAGCAATTGGCACATCATACCATTAACGGTTGCAACATACAGGTTGGAGATTTGTATGCTTCCGGAACCATTAGTGGTCCTTCTCCGGGTTCATACGGTTCACTTCTTGAATTAACCTTGAACGGAACCAAACCTTTGACGTTACCGGACGGAAGTAAACGTACGTTTATTGAAGACAATGATACTATTATTATGAAGGGTCATTGTGAGAAAAATGGCGTTCGTATTGGGTTTGGAAATTGTGTTGGAAAAATTCTTCCATCCTTATAAACCGATAGTTTTGATGATCATCGATCCGAAAGAATTATCCCATCAAAAATTACACGGCTACCTGCTGGGATCCGTAGTACCACGACCGATTGCGTTTGCCAGTACAATTGATGCGCATGGAAATGTAAATCTCAGTCCGTTTAGTTTCTTTAACGTATTCGGTTCAAATCCGCCCATTCTGATATTTTCTCCATCCAGGAGGGGGCGTGATAATACAACCAAACATAGCTATGAAAATGTGCTGGAAGTGCCGGAGGTCGTAATCAATATTGTCAATTATTCAATAGTACAGCAAGTTTCGTTGGCCAGTGGTGAATATCCGAAAGGCACTAATGAGTTTATCAAATCAGGGTTAACCCCCGTTCCCTCACAACGAGTTAAGCCTCCTCGGGTTGGTGAATCCCCGGTCTCAATGGAGTGTCAGGTTAAACAGGTGATTCCAACAGGTGACCAGGGAGGGGCCGGTATCCTGGTAATTTGCGAAGTGGTATTAATGCATGTTAAGGAAGAGATACTGGATGAAGCAGGCAAGATTGACCCCGTTAAGCTTGATGCCGTAGCCCGCATGGGGGGCGATTGGTATTGTCGTGCAAATGGAGAAAGTCTCTTTAAACTACCCCAGCCTGGAAATAAGATCGGTATCGGGATTGATCTACTTCCGGAAGAATTTCGTACCAGCACAGTTTTAACCGGTAATGATTTGGGCATACTGGGAAGTATCCAACAATTACCGGATAAAGAAACTATACATCGTATACAAGAAAGTAAGGAAGTACAAGAAGCGCTTCGGGGTGGAAAGGAAAACATCCATAAGTTGGTGAAGCAATATGTTCAAGCCGGTCGTGTAATCGAGGCCTGGGCCATAATTTTGCAATCTGAAAAGATTTAAACTAAATTAGATTGCTTCCAGTACCTGTTTAAAAGGTTTTGCTGCAGGTTTACCTGTTACCCATTGCCCTGTTTTACGCTATACAATTTAATCCATGAAAAAAATATTATCCGTAACCGGAGTATTGATCGTACTCTTTTTGGTTGTCACCTCAAGTAAATTATCCAGGTTTTATACCCAGGAAAAGCAGTTAAAAGCCGGGATAAGTTCTCCGATAACGCTGTGTGGAACTCCCGGAGCACGAACTATTTTGAAAATCATGGACACTACCCGGCAGATGGCACCCTTGCTGGAAAATCTGGGTAATTACGAAATGAAGATTTCAACACACAATGAACGAGCACAGCGATTCTTCAACCAGGGAATAAATTTGTATTACGGATTCAATCATTTCGAAGCATACAGGTCATTTAAAGAAGCAGCACGTCTTGATCCTGGATGTTCCATGGCGTATTGGGGCCAGGCACTTTCGTTGGGCCCCAATATTAACCTGCCCATGGATCCGGCTGATACAGAAACTGTTTATAAAGCAATTCAGGAAGCACTTGTCCGTAGTACAAATAGTAATGCGAAAGAAAAAGCACTTATTCAAGCCCTTGCTTTAAGGTATACAGCCGAAGCTTT
>JALOMY010000313.1 GCA_025455225.1 Cyclobacteriaceae bacterium
AAGCTCGTGCTCACCCTTTCGGGGTTCAAGCTCAATCAATGCTTTTACCGGATCCAATCCATGGAGCTTGATTTGCGATTCAAATGCATATTGATCGGAGGGAAAGGCTCCAGATTCAGCAATAATTTTAAATCGCTGAGGTGTTGGGTTGTAAAACGAAATCATAAGCAAATGAAGATTCACGGTTAGCTGATGCATAGCCACGACTTCAATAGGTTTGGCACCCACCAATTCGGCAAGTGCTTTTTTGGTATACTTATGATAATAAAGCCAGGGTCTTTTGCCATGGAGATGACCTTCAACACCTAAAGTTGACCAATCTTTTAGTTCTTCATTGATAAATTGAGCAACCCGTTTCGGCTGCAGGCCCAATGAATTACCTGCAAAATACAGGGATGGCTTTCCATTAGCTTTTGGAATATGAAACTGAGATCGAAATGATTTTAGTGGATCGACTTTGTCAAGAGAATTGGCAAAGCCAATCGAATTATCAAACTTCATTCAAGTTCAGAATAAATTAATAGACATCGAGTTCATCGCGCTGTGGAAATTTTGGATACGAAGCATGGGGTTCCGTCTGGTACCAGTAGACAACCGAGGCAATATCATCCTGTAAAGGCAGGTATCGCCCATCCGACCGCCAGCCAAGCGCTTGAATTGTTACGCGAAGATCTTTGTCAAACCGGATCGGGTCGTTGATATGCCACCGATACATTCCGAACCGTCATTCCGAACCGTTGCATAACCTGGTAATGTCCGTCACCACGTATTACCTGGTGCAATCCGGTATAAGGCCCGGTATATTCCGTATAATCTACCACTTCAACACCTTCAGCTACTTTCCGCCTGGTGTCCCAATCGTAAGATCCGCAGAAGTAATCTTCTGTTCCGGTACCGCAAATGGTTGGAAACTGGGTATCACCATCCATAAAGAATTTGATTTCACCTTCACCCCACCATCCGTTTTCATGAACTTCCCAGGCCATATAGGTTCCCACATAATGCCCCTTACCTTTGATTCCATCAACCAGTACATAATCCTGCTTGAAGGGCAACTGTTCAACCCGTCTGAATTGGGCATGAAAATAAGCGGCATCACTGGGAACCTCGGTCAGTATGTAATCGATCTGGTAGAACAACGTCATTTCGTTGTCACTGAGATTCTCCATTGTGATTTTACATTTTTTGCGGAAGGGCATAGGCCAGTAGCAGTTAAAGGCACTACCCGGGTTGACGGATACAGCCAGGGAATTTAAAGGCGCATACTTACCCCAACCCATACCAAAAAAATCGCCAACGGGAACTTCTACTGACGGTTCTTTTTCATCATCCCAATAAAACCGGAGGATGGAATGCCGCCAGTTCCCGGTAGGCGTCATCCAGATATGTTGAATTGATCCCGGGCCTGCTATGTCTGCCAGGGTAAAGGTTGTTTTGGATTTGATTTTAACACTTGGGCTTACTTTCCATCCTTGTCCCAGGTCACGAGATGCACGAGATCCGGTTCCTTCGGTAGCCATACCACCTTTACCTTTTTCACCCGTAAAGTTTTCCGGAGAGATCGACCGGCTTTTTGCATCGGAGAGCCGGTATAGGGTACCCATATTCGAATCTATTCCATTGAATTTTTGAGCGAAAAGTAGCGATGAAATCAGCGATAAAGCGATTATCAATACGGGTTTCATGTTGTATCAGTTGGGTCAGACAAATCGCGGATCGGTTTCCATTACCGTACCGCATTTTTTACAGGTTCTTAGTTCTTTCGATCCATAAAATTCCCGGAAACGTGGAAGAAAATCCTTTTCAATATTTTCTAAGTGGAAACGGTATTCATGGAGTTTGTTATTGCATTTTTCGCAATACCATTGAAGTCCGTCCAGAATATTTTCTTCCGGGCGTTTGCACTCAATTACAATACCTACAGATCCGGCCGGACGTTCAGGCCGATGCGGTACCCGTGCGGGTAACAAAAACATCTCACCTTCATGGATAGGGATGTCAACCGGTTTACCATCTTCCTGGATTCGTACGTTAATTTCACCCTCCAATTGATAGAATAATTCTTCGGTTTCGTTAAAGTGATAATCTTTGCGGGCATTGGGGCCACCCACAATCATAACAATATAATCGCCTGCATCAGCGTATAGATTTTTATTTCCAACCGGAGGCTTGAGTAAATCACGATTGTCGTTGATCCATTTTTTAAGATTGAATGGTCTGCGTATGGACATAGTAATGCGGAATTTGAATTAAACGAAATGTTTACCTGGTAAGCCAGGGTTGTTAAAGGTACGAAAGAACATCTTCTTTTTATATTTACTTCAAATTCAACTATGAACCTGGATTTAACTGGTAAACATGCTTTGGTGTGCGGCAGCACACAGGGCATTGGTAAGGCATCTGCTTTTGAACTAGCGGCCCTTGGTGCTTCAGTAACGCTGATGGCGCGCGATGAATATAAACTGAAAGAAGTAAGATCACTATTACCGCGTACTGCAAATCAGGAACACGGCTATCTTCAAGCCGATTTTTCTGATCCACGACTGGTTGATGAAGCCATTCGGAAACATACAAGTGAATATCCGGTACATATTCTGATTAATAATACCGGGGGCCCTCCGGGAGGTCAGGCAATTGATGCTGCAACAGATGAATTTATCCGCGCCTTTAATGCACATCTTATCTGCAACCAGGTGCTGGTTCAGGCTTCAGTGCCTTCCATGAAAACGGAAAAATTCGGAAGGATCATTAATATCATTTCAACATCCGTAAAAATTCCATTGAGAGGGTTAGGTGTCTCTAATACGGTGCGTGGTGCGGTGGCTAACTGGGCAAAAACACTTTCCGTTGAATTGGCACCGTTTGGTATTACGGTCAATAATGTATTGCCGGGTGCAACGATGACAGGCCGGCTTGAATCACTAATTAAATCCAAGGCAGAAAAATCAGGAAGGCATTATGATGACGTATTGAATGAAATGATTGCCGAAATACCGGCCGGCCGCATAGGCGATCCGCATGAAGTTGCAGCCGCTGTAGCTTTTCTGGCTACCCCTGCCGCTTCATACATTAATGGCATTAATGTTCCGGTTGATGGTGGCCGAACCGGTTCGCTATAACAAATTCAACATCGTAAGAAAGTACCTTGCCAGTTGAAAATGACATCCGATGACTTAACCTAAATTACCCGGAATCGATGGAAAAAATTTTGAATTACATTAATGGTGAGTTCATAGAACCTTGCGGGGGTAACTTCCTGGACAATATTAATCCTGCAATTGGCAGAGCTTACAGCCTTGTTCCCGATTCTGACCATAGTGATGTTCAACTTGCTGTAGAGGCGGCCCATTCAGCTTTTGCGGAATGGTCAGCTATGTCGATTGAAAAGCGGTCGGCAATACTTCAACGCATAGCTGATCTGATCGACCGCGACCTGGAACAGCTTGCACGGACTGAAAGTATTGATCAGGGTAAGCCAGTTAAATTGGCAAAGGCAGTAGATATTCCGCGAGCATCAGCTAATATGCGATTCTTTGCAACCGGAGCGATTCATTTTGCATCGGAAGCACACGTTACCGGGCATGAGGCTGTAAACTATACGTTACGCACCCCGGTTGGAATAGCAGGATGTATATCTCCCTGGAATCTTCCCCTATATCTGTTCACCTGGAAAATTGCACCAGCATTGGCGGCCGGGTGTACGGTGGTTGCCAAGCCTTCTGAACTTACCCCTATGACCGCCTTTCTTTTTTCAAGACTTTGCTGTGAAGCAGGGTTGCCTAAAGGCGTTCTGAATATTATTCATGGCCTCGGTCCGAAAGCAGGGCAGGCCATCATTGAACATCCGGAAATTACGGCTATATCATTTACTGGTGGAACCGCTACCGGAAAGCGCATAGCCTCTACCGCTGCACCCATGTTCAAAAAATTATCATTGGAACTGGGAGGTAAAAACCCTAATATCATTTTTTCCGATTGTAATCGTGAACGGGCAGTTGCTACCTCTGTTCAGTCTTCATTTTCTAACCAGGGCGAGATTTGCTTATGCGGTTCGAGGATTTTTGTTGAACGGAGCTATTATGAAGAATTTGTTGATGCGTTCACCAGACAGGTAAAAGAACTTACTGTTGG
>JALOMY010000314.1 GCA_025455225.1 Cyclobacteriaceae bacterium
TTGTTTAAGTTGATCAGTAACTACTAATGGTCGCCCTGAAATCAACACCACTACAGTCTTTATTCCTTTCGATGCATACGTATCTATAAGCTTTTGATGTTCTTCGGTTAGAGTAAGCTGATACTTATTCATTTCACCGCCTATGTCTCCAAAAAACTCAGCATAAGGTGTTTCACCAACCACAATCAAGGCTGCATCCACATTATCATAGCTGGCGTTGCCATCTTTATCGTACAGAACTTCTCCTGCAGACCATTTCCTGAAACCCTCCAGAATGGTTGTAGCGCCTTTATAGTTTTCGGTTGTTCCCTGCCAGTTGACGGTCCATCCGCCCGATTGTAATCCTGCGTTATCGCCAAATTCACCAACCACAACAATCCTTGCATTTTTTCTTAGCGGTAGGGTATAGCCTTCATTTTTAAGCAGCACCAACGATTCCCGTACCGCTTGACGGGCAACAGCACGATGTTCTCTGCAACCAATCTTTTCAATCAGGTCTTTATCAGGGAAGGGATTATCAAAAAGTCCAAGCCTAAATTTCTGTCGCAGGATTCTGCGCACCGCATCATCTATCCTGCTTTCCGGTATCATGCCATTAAGCACTCCGTTTCGCACGCCTTCCTGGAACATCGCGAGATCACCGTCAACCGCCATAACCATATCAATGCCGGCATTGATAATTGCATTTTCGCCAAAACGGGAGTAAGCTTTCCAATCAGACACAACAATTCCTTCAAAATTCAATCTGCCTTTTAACAAGCCAGTGATCATTTCTTTATGCGCATGCATGGAGATTCCGTTCAGCGTATTGAAGGATGCCATGATGGAGCCTATACCTTCTTCGATTGCGGCCTGGTAGGGTGGAAGTAAACGTTCATTAACTTCCTCCAAACTGAGTGTTGCATTCCCGCCTTCCATGCCAAAGTCAGTTGCTCCGTCACCGATAAAATGTTTAGCCGTAGCCAGCACTTCTGGTTTTTCTGTGGAACCCTGATGTCCGCGTACAGAGGCTCGTGTTAACGCGGTAGTAAGTTCAGTGTTTTCCGAGAAGGCCTCATACACTCGTCCCCACTTTTCATTAAAAGGAATCGCAACACACGGTGAAAAGACCCAGTTAAATCCAGTGGCTTTCGATTCGATGGCCGTGATCGCAGCCGCCTTCTCAACAAGGCCGGCATTTCCCGTGGCGCCCAAACCAATGTTGTGCGGAAAAATCGTAGCACCCTCATAGGTGTTTTGTCCGTGCACCGCATCGACACCAAATAATAGAGGTATTCCCAATCGGGTGGTCAGCGCCTGTTTTTGAAGTTCCGTAAATTTGTCTTGCCATTCACTTGCATCTTTTCCGGGAAGCGGGCCCTGGGTATGGATAACCGACCCGATGAACTTATTCTTTATATCCTCTTCCGTGATGTCATCAAAATGACGGACCTGGGTCATCTGACCGATCTTTTCATCGAGGGTCATTTGAGCGATAAGCGCTTCAATTTTCTGATCCGTACCTGGTTCTGTTTTGATTTTCTTATCCATCAATATTTCACAACAAGAAAATAATCCTGGTTAGCATGGTATAAAATTTTCATACCAAGCATTATTACTTCAACATTGCCTGAGCTACATGCACCACTATCCGTACGACATCACCTGTTCTTCCAAATACTTTCTGACTTAATACATAATCAAGTTTCAAATCTTCCGATTTCGAAACGGAACCGTCAGAAAGAAAAACTTCAAGACTGCTTTTATCCGCGAGATTGTAAACAACTGGAACCTGGCAATAGGTAAAACATAAAGCATTCTTGCTTACCGGGAATTCCGTTTCCTTTCCATGCACATCCACGTAAGTAAAGCGTTGCTTATCGGAAAGGAACTCTGTTTTCCGAAGCATGCGAGGATTAAAGAACAACCTGCCTTCTTCAACCAATACACCTACTTCTCCAAAGCGTGATAAAATATCTTCCTTAACCTGACCTGTCATGCCCGGTTGTTGAGCCCCCTTCGTAGCTGGTGTGTGGGAGTAAGGATCTGTTGGAAATGCTCCGTAAAGTTCGGGTGATTTGTGAACGCCTATGCCTTCATTAATCCTGTAATAATTCTCCAGTAACTTGTCCACCAGGGTTTCATTCTCCCGGGCGTGGATTGCTTTAATGCAACATTCCTGCACCGCAAGTTGCAACTTGGAAACCATGTGCCAGTAAATGGAACCTAATCCTTCATAGCCATAAAATGTACCCGACCTTCCGGTAAAAGCCTTGTGATTGAATATCCCTTCAAAAATCTGGAGAACTTCCTCTTTGTCGTGAGGTGTAACGGGGTAATGATTTTTTTCCAACTCCTCCAATGCATTACGCAGATCAGTTGCATTTTTGAAATTTCCATTGAAGTGATAGCCCCCGGTGATGTCCTTTTCTACAATACGGGTATTGCCATTCTTCAGCAGGTTTGTCAAAAAGGTTGATTTTGCAATCACTGAATCCGGAATAGAATTTTTCCTCAGAAAGCCGGGTAATTCTTTGTTTGGATACAGCAGGTAGCTGTACTGATCTTCCCTGAAGAGCTTACTTGCCTTCAGGCTTTCTAATATTTTCAATACCTTATCGGATGATAAATACCCCGCACTTAAAACAGCAACCTGGCCCTCCAGCATTTCGCTGAGGTGGGAGATCGAAATTTCCTGGCTATTTTCAACCGACATTAAATTGTACGAATGATACAGGTTATCAGCACGCTTGTTGGCACGAATCGTATGGTCAATGTACTGAAGACATAGAGACGAAAACGCAATCAGTTCGGCTATCGGCAAAGCCTTACGCTGATCACTGAAGGATTGACGGTATATCTGTGCCCGGTATCGGCTGCCGGCTTGTCCTAATCCGTCCAGAATTGTTTTCCGGTCTTTGTTGCTGATTGATCCTAAAAGCACTTGCTGGTTGCGATGAAGTACAGCTTGCGTGTTTTCAAAGAAGTCTTTTAATTCTTCTGAGATAATTACTTCTTTGACCTTGCTGCGTTCAAGAATTTTCTTGAAAAAAGTCATGAATCTTCTCAGGTAGCAAAGCGTAACTACCGATACACCGTTTCCGACCAGCGCATTGTTGGCATCATTCCATTCCGGTCGCTGAGTGTTCATCCAGATGCCACCTTCCGGAATAAAATTGGAAATCTTGGCTAGTACGGTAGCTAAAATCTTCTCGATGAAGTTAACGTGGTGGATTGATTGCTTTTGATTTAGCAATAGGGCACTGTCAGCACCCAGCGACAACCAGCGCTCCTGAATCCTGTGATCCAGTTCACGGTCAAAATCGATAGTGTCTTTCGGATTCCGGAGGATGTCTTCGTACGGTTTGATTTTGTACGGTACATTTGCATAGACAAAAATGTTCTCTTGGAAATAACTTTCCAGTTTACCCGGTGCATGCTGCTCTGCTAACTCAAGTAACTTTAACAGGTAAATGATTTGATGATCGCCCCAATAGCCGATGTAAGACCA
>JALOMY010000065.1 GCA_025455225.1 Cyclobacteriaceae bacterium
AGGTTGATGCGTGAGCCGTTGTGAGTAAGACTGTCCGAAAAACTGATTACCGGGTAGTTCAGGATCATGAAATCCGGACGAAGGCTGGTGTTGTTGGGATTGTCGATATACGATTGTTGAAAATGCGTACCGGCTGTGGAAGCAAGATGTCCTCCGGCAGATGAACCCATGATGCCGATTTTGTTCGGATTAATATTCCATGCTTTGGCATTTTCACGCACCAGCTGAATGGCACGCTGGGCATCCTGCAGCGGACCGATGCGTTTATCGTGCATCGTTTCTTTTCGCGGAAGCCGATATTTCAACACGAACGCAGCAATGCCTTCCTGATTGAATCGCCTGGCCACATCATAACCTTCATGACTCATGGCCAGAATCTGGTAGCCGCCACCCGGACAAATGATAACAGCTGCACCGGTTGCTTTGGCTGGATCAGGAAGAAAGACCGTAAGTGTCGGCCGCACCACACCATGCAGAATTTCAATTTTACGGTCTCCAGTACCATAGTACGTGGTGGATGTGTCAATTGGTACAGCCGGCTTCAATGAATTTGGAATCACATTTTTGTAGAGCGGTATTTCCTGTTGCGCCAACACCGGACTGCACAACAGGAAAAAGAAAACGATCAGGTATTTCATAATGAAAAAGGTTTCGGAAGTTAGAAGGAAGACCGGAAAGAAAAAATGACGGATCGAAGAACTTCATATTCAGGTTATAATGATTTACTACCTTCGGTGGACTGTTCCTTAATAATATACTCATGCGTTTAACGATCTATGCAACGGTACTGGTGATTTCGGGGCTGATTTCATCGTGTTCTTCACCTCCACCTGCACGCTGGTTCAAAGGCAATCTTCATACCCATACCTACTGGAGTGATGGAGATGAATTTCCAGAGATGGTACTCGATTGGTATAAACGTAATGGCTACGACTTTATCGCCTTATCCGATCATAACACGCTTGCCAACGAAGAGAAATGGAAGTTGATAGCAAAAAGTCCGATGTATGAACAAAGTTTTGAAAACTACCTTGAGAAATTCGGTGAAGAGTGGGTTGAATACAAATCAGACACCGGACGTATACACGTGCGATTAAAAACGTATGATGAATACCGAAGCAAATTCGAATCAGATAAATTTCTGGTTATTCGCGCAGAAGAAATAACCAATAATGTGAATCAAATCCCTGTTCATGTAAATGCTACGAATCTCCGTGAGTTCATTCCTCCCCCTGGAGGTGCCACGATCCTGGAGGCAATGCAGCAATCAGTTGATGCCGTTATTCAGCAGCGTGAACGTACAGGAGTGCCGATGTTTCCTCACATCAATCATCCAAACTTTGGATGGGCAATTACCGTGGAGGATATGATTAACCTGAAAGGTGAACGATTCTTTGAGGTGTACAACGGGCATCCGTTAGTCAATAATTATGGTAATTCTTTGAGGCCGGGAACGGAAGCGATGTGGGATCAGATCAATATTAGTTATGTCAACAAAAATCAACCTTTACTTTATGGACTCGCCACAGACGACAGCCATAATTATCACCAGTTTGGCGCTGCGTTTGCCAATGCCGGCCGCGGCTGGATAATGGTGCAGGCTGAAAAGCTCGATGCAGCATCCTTGATTAGCGCGATGGAAGCGGGTAACTTCTATGCCTCTACCGGTGTGAGCCTGAAGCACGTTTCGTTTGACGACAATCAATTGAAAGTGGAAGTAGC
This sequence comes from Cyclobacteriaceae bacterium, assembly GCA_025455225.1. Classification (GTDB taxonomy): domain Bacteria; phylum Bacteroidota; class Bacteroidia; order Cytophagales; family Cyclobacteriaceae; genus UBA2336. The sequence goes on from JALOMY010000065.1 coordinate 1,723, forward strand.
TGCGCAGGAGGGAGTGACGTATAAGATTGAATTCATTGGCGCTGCCAAGAATGATACTGACTCACGCGTGCTGCACACCGTGGAAGGAACCACAGCCACATTTGAAGTAACACCTGATTTTCTTTTTGTGCGCGCGAAAATTACTTCTTCAAAAGTTCAAACCAATCCCTTCATGGAAGGTGATTTCGAAAGAGCGTGGACGCAACCGGTCGTTCCGAAGTAAAGGTTAACTTCTTTCACGGAAAGATCATATTGAATTCCAGATTTTAAACACTGATCATAATTAATTGGAATTCATAGTCTAAGTTTTAGTCTTTGTGCTCCCTGCGAAACTTTTGCGCCCTTTGCGTGAACAATAGCCTATTTAGTTACTGTAAATCTATACTTGCCAGATCCAATAGTCAGTTTCACATAATCACCTTCCTTGCCAATTACTTGTATTTCCTTGAAGGATGATAAAGGCTTCAACCCTTCCGTGATTTTATCAGTTGATTCAGCCGGAAGGTAAACCGTTGCCGTTGTATTCGGTGGAATAACGACATCAAAGGTTGTGTTGGTTTCACCGGCAGCCCACGCTGACTTAACCAATCCATAACCCGTGTTGTATTCGGATAATGCCTGCGTCAATCGATTGTCGAGGTGGGGTTTTATCACAATCGACTTATATCCTGGAGTTGATTCTTCCGTATCAATTCCTGTAACTACGCGATACATCCAGTCGCCAATCGCACCGTATGCATAGTGGTTGAATGAGTTCATGCCCGGAGTCTGGAAGGTGCTGTCGGGTTTGATGCCATCCCAGCGTTCCCAGATCGTGGTTGCGCCCATCTTCACTGGGTATAACCAGGAAGGATAGGTTTCCTGGAGTAAGAGCGTGTAGGCAACATCGTCATAACCAAAACGGCTTAGCACATGACAGAGATAAGGTGTGCCTAAGAAACCTGTTGTGAGGTGATTGCCATAACTCTTTACATTATCCACTAATTTTTCTGCGGCCTGTGCGCGCAGGTTTTCCGGCAGCATGTCAAAGTTTAAGGCAAGCACGTATGCGGTTTGGGTGCTGCTTACCAGCCTCCCATTGGGTGTCATGTATTCGTTGATGAATGCCTCTTTGATATTTTTTAGCAGGTCCGTGTATTTGCGCACATCATCGGATTCACCAAGTACGCGGGCTGTTTTGATCAACAGGTCGGTGGAGTGGGCAAAAAAGCATTGTGCGATCAGGTATTTATCGGTTACAGCTGCACGGCCATCATTGTCATCAAACGGCCTGAAGAAAAGCCAGTCGCCAAAATGAAAGCCTTTATTCCACAAATAGTTGGTGCTGTTGCGTTCCATATAACCAACCCATGCTTTCATACTGGCGTACTGATCTTCGAGAATGCGTTTGTCGCCATAGGCCAGGTACATATTCCAGGGAATTATGGTGGCGGCATCGGCCCAGCCCGCAGAACCCCCGGCTATCATAGGGCCAAACTTGCCAAGTACATCCGGAATGACGAAAGGGACATTGCCATCGACCTGATCCGCTTCAAGGTCTTTCAGCCACTTGGTAAAAAAGTTACGAACATCAAAGTTAAAGGTTGCTGTTCGTGCAAAGGCCTGCGCATCTCCGGTCCAGCCCAATCGTTCATCGCGTTGCGGACAATCAGTTGGTACATCCAGGAAGTTTCCGCGTTGCCCCCATTGAATATTGTGCTGCAGCTGGTTGATCAGTGGATGTGAGCTGGTAAACGTTCCGGTCTGTTTCATATCGGAGTATAAAGCCACCGCTACAAAATTTTCCGGTATGATCTCACCCTGAAAATCGTCTATGCGGATGTAACGAAAACCCTGAAACGTAAAATGCGGTTCAAAAAATTCTTCACCTCCGCCTTTGAGGATGTATTCATTGCGTTGTTTGGCCGGACGAAGGTTCTCGGTGTAAAAGTTTCCTTCCTTATCGAGTACTTCAGCATGATAGAGTGTGATCTTATCACCTGCCTTGCCACTGATCTTCATCTGCACCCAGCCTACCAGGTTTTGTCCGAAGTCGAGCACACGTTCGCCTTTTGGTGTAATAATCAGTTTGGAAGCTTTGAATGTTTCGCGCTTGCGGATGGGTTCATTATAGGTGGCAATCAGGTTGGGCGATTTGGCGGTGTAAAGTTTTACCGGGCTCCAGTTGGTGTCGTTAAACGATACCGTGTTCCATCCGGATTTTTCCAAGCGTGAATCGATGGTTTCTCCATGATATATTTCGGAACTGATAATGGAACCGGTAGACGATTTCCATGACTCATCGGTGATGATGGTTTCGATTGTACCATCGGCATAGACCAGTTCAACCTGCATCAATAAAGCGAGTTCTTTACCATAGAAATTTTTCTGGCCGGAGAAGCCAATGTAACCCCGGTACCATCCGCTGCCCAGCACGGCACCGATGGCATTATTCCCAGTGGTGATCAGGCTCGTGACATCATACACCTGGTACTGAAGGCGGTTGTTGTAGCTCGTCCAGCCGGGAGTAAGATACGCATCACCAATACGCTTGCCGTTGATGAAGGCTTCGTAAATACCGAGTGCGGTGATGTAGGCGGTAGCTGAGGTAATTTTTTTATTCGTGGAAAAAGTTTTTCTGAAATAAGGGCTGGGTCGCTTCACCGTATCTTCCGGAAATCCTTGTGTGATCCATTTCGCTTTCCAGTCGGTGGCCTTCAGCATGCCCATCTGAAAAAAGGAAGGCTCACTCCAGGCGGAAGCTTTATTGGCATTATCCCATACGCGTACCTGCCAGAAATATTTTTTACCCGATTGCACGGCCGGTCCGCCATAGGGAACGAATAATGATTGGTCGGAGTTGACTTTACCACTGTTCCACACCGTTCCCTTTGCCAGGCTGGCCGGGCTGTCGCTTACGCGGATTTCATAAGCCGTTTGCATGATGTTTCGTTTGTCGGAAGCCAGTTGCCAGCTGAACCTCGGCTGCACATCAACGCCCAACGGATTTTTCAGATTTTCCGTCAGCGGATTTTTAACCGATACCTGTGCCACTGAAAGCAGCGCAAAACATTGAAGCAGGAGGAGGTGAAGAACTCTTTTCATAGGTATTGAATTCAGGATGGAGCCCATCGTGATCTTCACGATGAAGACACAGGTAATATACAAGGATTTCCTGCCGGTTGGAAGCGAATTTCAATCAGTAAGTGTTCAGTGAAAAAAGCGGTTGATCAGGCGAATCACTATGGTAAGCAGGATGCTCAACAAAATCATGGTTGTGATGGGAAAGTAAAACCGAAAATTTGTTCGCTCGATGCGGATATCTCCGGGCAGCCGCCCGATCCATTGCAACTTGTCGTGGAAGAAATAAATGAGAATACCGGTCAGTACGATTCCCAAACCAATAAGAATAATCCACTTACCCGTCTCTGAATTCATGCTGTAAAACTACAACAAAGTCAGGGTCAATTTAGAAGCCGTGACTTGGCCTTTAGGCTTTTGCAGTAGTGCGTTCGATTTCCTTGAGATTTTCTAATTTCTTATTACGAAGGAAGCCGTTGATGTCTTCGAAATGTTCGCGCACCCGCTTATTACCGAACTCGAACACTTTGGTGGCAAGGCCATCGAGAAAATCGCGGTCGTGCGAAACAAGAATCAACGTTCCATCAAACGCTTTCAATGCATCTTTCAGGATGTCTTTGGTTTTCAGATCGAGGTGGTTGGTGGGCTCATCGAGGATGAGCAGGTTTACCGGCTGAAGCAGCAGTTTGATCATCGCGAGACGCGTGCGTTCTCCTCCGGAGAGCATCTTTACTTTTTTGTCGATGGCATCACCGCTGAACAGAAACGCACCGAGAATATCTTTGATTTTGGAGCGGATGTCTCCTTCGGCAATCTGATCGATCGTTTCGAATACCGTTAGGTCTCCATCCAGCAAGGATGCTTGGTTCTGGGCGAAGTAACCAATCATCGCGCCATGCCCAACCTGGCAGCGACCTTCAAAATCAATCTCGCCCATAATGGCTTTCACCAGCGTGGATTTTCCTTCACCGTTCTTCCCGACAAACGCCACTTTATCTCCGCGGGCGATGGTAAGGGAAACATCCTGAAAGACCAGGTGGTCGCCATAGCGTTTCGTTAAGCCATCCACAATAACCGGGTAACTGCCCGAACGTGGTGCCGGTGGAAATTTCAGGTTGAGTGCCGAGGTGTCAACTTCATCGACTTCCACAATCTCCATTTTCTCCAGCATCTTCACCCGCGATTGCACTTGCAAGGTTTTGGAATAGGTGCCTTTGAAGCGCTCAATGAATTCCTTGATCTCAGCAATTTGTTTGGCCTGGTCGTCAAACTGCTTTTGCTGTTGCTCCCGTCTTTCTTTTCGTAATTGCAGGTAATGGCTGTAGTTGGTCTTGTAGTCGTAGATGCGCCCCATCGTGATTTCGATGGTGCGGTTCGTGAGATTATCGACAAAGGTTTTATCGTGACTGATGACGATCACGGCCTTCGCATTATTCTTTAGGAATTCTTCCAACCACTGTACTGATTCAATGTCGAGGTGGTTGGTGGGCTCATCGAGCAGAATCAGATCAGGATTCTGCAAGAGAATTTTAGCCAGTTCAATACGCATGCGCCAGCCCCCGCTGAACTCGCTGGTAGGCCGGCTAAAATCGGAGCGCAGAAAGCCGAGGCCCATTAATGTCTTTTCGATTTCAGCATCGTAATTGGTGTCTTCAATGGAGTAATATTTTTCGCTGAGCTCAGCCACCTCCTCAATTATTTTAGCATACTCATCCGATTCATAGTCCGTGCGGATTTCAAGTTGATGGTTCAGCTCATCCATCCGCTCTTTCATAGTATTGATTTTTGAGAAGGCTTTGGCAGCTTCTTCAAACACCGTTACATTATCTTCGGTAAGTAAGTGTTGCGGCAGGTAGGCAATTACTGCATCTTTTGGTGCCGACACTTTGCCACGGGTAGGTTTGTTAACGCCCGCCAGAATTTTCAATAACGTGGATTTTCCCGCTCCGTTCTTGCCCATTAAAGCGATGCGGTCGTTTTCATTAATATTAAAAGTGATGTTGCTGAACAAGGCAGCTCCGTTAAATTCCACACTTACGGCATCAACAGAAATCATAGCATTTTAAATAAGGGCGCAAAGATAATCGAATTCCTTAAGTTGCATGGAGCTGCCTCAGCAGGTGTAAGATTATCAACGAGTTTGGTTTCAAGTGTTAGAATTTATTCATCACCTTTGACTAAAATTTCGGCCATGATTTTTTCCGGTAAGGCAGGCCTTGGGATACTTTTCCTAAGCCTGATTTTTTTCAACACCGTACTGGCTCAGGAATCGGTGAGTCTCCTTGACTGGTATCGGGAGTTTCCCAGGAAAATGGAAGATCAAACCATTGACCAATTCCTGGTCAATAATGAGAACGCCATTCTCTCAGCAATCGAGGTGCAGGATGATTCTGCCCGGGTGTTTCTTTTGCTGGAGGCCGGTATGATGCAGGCCGATAAGGCATTCAATTATGAACTTGCTATGGACTCGTACCTCAGGGCAATGGCTCTTGCCGACAGCAGCAGGGTGCAATCCGGCCAGATTTTTTCGTACTTATTGATTGCCCGTGTTTTTAAAGAAGTGGGCAATCCGGAAAAAAGTCTTCAGTTTTTAGAGAAGGCCTCGGCAATTAGCAATCTGTTAAAAGATACCTCCATTACCGCTTTGATTTTGAACGAATCCGGTAACGTGCATGTCATGGCCAACCAATTGGACGATGCACGAAAAGATTATGAACAGGTTTTACAACTTATGGATCAACTTTACGATCCGGTTGCTAAGGCAGAGGCGTTAAGCAACCTTGCAAATCTGTATGCAAAAGAGAATGATTACAACCGGGCCCTTGATTTCCACAAACAGGCGTTATCCATTTGGCGCCAGCAGCGCAACCGGCTCGAAGAAGCGAACTCGCTTAATGTGATCGGGGATTTATACAGCTTGATGAAGAATGATGAAAGGGCTTATGCCAATTATAAAGCTGCATTGGAAGTAAATCTATCCATAGATAACAAAGAAGGCATTGCAGAAGCCTACAACAGCATCGGTGTTTACTACTTTAACCAAGAAAAATACAGAGAGTCCCTGGCGAACCTGGAGCTCGCCTTATCTGCCGGTCGTTCGGCACAATCAAAAAACACACTTCGCAAGAGTTATGAGTATTTGAGCAATTCATTAAAGGAATCAGGCGATTTCAGACGTGCACTGGAATACAAGGAATTGCTCATGGCCATGAATGATTTTATCCTGAAAGAAGAAAATGACCAGAAGCTGCTGGATATGCAGAGCCAGTATGCCCTTGAAGAAAAGGAACAAGCATTGACAAAACTTGAAAATATACGGGTGCAAAGAGAACAAGAGCTGGCTGAACAGAAACGCATTCAACTTTATCTGTACGGTATCCTGTTGCTGGCCGGTATAATCCTGGTCTTGATTATTTATCTGTATCTGTCTAAACAGAAATCCAACAAGCAATTGCAGCTAATCAATGCACGAATTGAAGAACAAAACATTCAACTGCAGAACCTGAACAATACGAAGGATAAGTTTTTCTCCATCATCAGCCACGATCTGAAAGGCCCCTTGAATTCACTCACTTCGTTTTCAGGTTTGCTGATCAATCACTTTGATGCCCTTAGTAAAGACGATATTCAGAAACTGGCGAAAGACCTGGATAAGTCGTTAAAGAATCTTTTTGTATTATTAAATAACCTTTTGGAGTGGGCACGTTCACAAACCGGGAACATTGATTTTACACGGGAAACGATCAACATCCAGGATGTTTTACAACAGAATAAAGAATTACTTGATGCTCAGGCAGCCGGAAAATCAATTACACTCCTCTATGAAAATACAGAACCCTTGTGGGTAGAAGCAAATAAACCATCCGTTAATACGGTTGTTCGAAACTTGCTTTCCAATGCAATTAAATTTACTCCTGTCAATGGTGTGATAAAACTCAGTGCAACTTCAAATAATCATGAAGTTATTGTTTCGATTTCCGACACGGGTCTGGGAATGAGTAAAAAAGTAATTGATAAATTGTTTCGACTGGACGCGAAACACACTACACCCGGTACACAGAATGAGCAGGGTACGGGCCTTGGGCTGATCTTGTGCAAAGATTTCATTGAGAAGAACGGAGGTCGAATCTGGGTTGAGAGCGAAGAAGGCAAGGGTTCGGTTTTTTCGTTTAGCCTATCCGCAAGTGCGAAACAAGATGTTTCGGCATAATGAATTCTGCGAAAATATTCTGGGCAAACAAGCACACATTACTGTTACTTTAATTAATACTGTGACTTAGGTTACGTACAAACGTAGCATGACCTGATACTTTTGCATCGAAATTAAATTCTGATTCTACATGGAGATTTTGGGTTATGCGGCTTCGATTATTATGGGTCTTACCCTGGGTTTAATAGGTGGAGGAGGTTCCATATTAACCGTTCCCATTCTGGTGTATTTGTTTGATGTAGACCCGGTTTTGTCTACTGCTTATTCCTTGTTTGTTGTAGGATTAACCAGTGCGGTGGGCTCGGTCAGTCATTTTAGAAAGGGTAATGTTGATCTTAAAACCGCTTTGATTTTTGGTATACCCTCCATCATAGCGGTGTACATGGTTAGAAAATTTGCTGTTCCGGCTATACCCGATGTATTGTTTACGGTTGGAGAATTTGTTATGACCAAGGCCTTGTTCATAATGGTATTGTTCGCCATTCTCATGGTCCTTGCTTCTGTTTCGATGATTCGTAAACCCAAAAAGGACGTAAACAATGGTAATGATACGGTATCCCCGGCCGCTGAAAAGAAATTCAATTACCCGTTGATTCTGGGTGAAGGAATTTTAGTTGGGGGCATTACGGGATTAGTTGGCGCAGGAGGAGGCTTCCTGATTATTCCTGCCCTGGTTTTGCTGGCCGGCCTTCCTATGAAGCAAGCGGTGGGTACTTCCTTGTTAATAATCGCATTGAAGTCCTTGCTTGGTTTTACAGGTGATTTAGGCTCCGGATTAAAAATTGATTATACGTTTATGGTTGTTTTCTCAGCCTTTGCGATGGTTGGGATCTTAATTGGCAGTTATTTAACGCACTTTATTTCAAATGAAAAGCTCAAACCGGCTTTTGGCTGGTTTGTTTTGGTCATGGGGTTGTATATTCTGACAAAAGAAATTTTCTTTTGAATTTTAGGTAAGGAATGCAGAATTACCCTGCGGGTTCCGTTTCAGTGACTTAAGTTACGGAGGGCTGTGGAACCGGAACTGTATTTTTGTAGTTAACTTCGAAAACAAACCAATCAATAGAATATGTTAGAAATGATTCGTCAACCGTGGCCCTGGTATGTTGCGGGTGCCCTTATCGGACTTACGGTTCCGGCCTTGTTGTTGCTCGGAAACAAGCATTTTGGAATTTCATCCTCGCTGCGTCACATCTGTGCCGCCTGTTTGCCAGCGAACATTCCTTTCTTTAAATACAATTGGCGAAGGGAAATTTGGAATTTGTTCTTTGTCGTTGGTGTATTGCTGGGTGGCGTAGTGGCTACACAATTCCTGAGCAATCCGGATCCGATCCAGGTAGCCCCGGCAACAGCTCAGGCACTTGAAGCTTACAATATAGAAGTTGACAGCAACCTGATGCCGTCATCCATTTTCAGTTTTGAAAATCTGTTCAGCCTTAAAGGCCTTGTATTTTTTGTAATCGGTGGATTCCTGGTTGGCTTTGGTACCCGGTATGCCGGTGGATGTACTTCCGGTCATTCTATTATGGGATTATCCACGCTGCAATGGCCGTCATTAGTGGCTACCTGTTGTTTCATGGCAGGAGGTTTTATTATGGTACACGTGTTCTTTCC
>JALOMY010000315.1 GCA_025455225.1 Cyclobacteriaceae bacterium
AAACAAGATTACGGTAGCGACTTCACCCCGATGACTGGCTAACGAAATCTCCTCTCCGGATACAACATCCGCAAGTTTAAATTCAGGTGCTTTGGTTCCCAAAGGCACCATGGTTGAGGGTGTTGCTGCCATAGTACGTTTTACGGAAACTTTGATTGGTTCGGGAAAAATCTAGTAGTACTTATCATTTGATACTAAAAAATATAATCTTCCTCTTTTAAACAATTGGCTAATCCACAGTTCGTGCTGTCAACCATTACAAATCCAGTTCAGGAAAATTCTTTTTATGTTCTTGCCTGTGCTTACGCATGGCTTCTTCATGATTATAGGGTGCCGCGGCCCGGCCGCCTTGTTGCACGGAATGAGCTGCTTCTTCAATGCGTTTGCGAGAAGTTTCGTTAGCCGTTCGGCTGGCTGCTTTTAATAGCAAGGCAACTACCTCCGGCCTTATTGCAGGTGAACCGTTGGAAAGAAAAATATCGTACGTCTGCAACTGGCTCTCAAGGTCTTCGCCTTCATACAGATGTAAGACTTCTATCAGATCATAGACAACATCGGGAAGTTTATCATCACCTAACGTAACAGTCGAATGTGTATTTTCTGATTCAATGGGAGTTTGATGGATTGAATTTATCAGTTCATCCAGTGTGGTGAGCAGCCGATGCAAAGTTGTACTTTGAGGATCTCCATCAAATACCCGTACCGCATAGGCGCCCAATGATGATTGTGTTGGAAAATCTCCTTGTTGTGTCACAATATCCCGGATTCGTTCGAGTAAAATAAACTGTATCCACTGCTCAAAAGCCATGGTGTTGCCTCCAAAAGCACCCATATTTTCGTATGCTTCCATTGGCAAGGGTTCATCTGACCACCGTCCTATTTGTTTAAGTTCTTCTTCAATGGCATTAGCCAGACGATCGGCTTCGCGATAATGAAATTCTGATAAAGACATTGTAATCAATCTGCAGTCGGAAGATACCGATTCCCTGAATCATTACACACCATAAATTATTCAGAAGGGTACCGATACATGATATACATCACTTTTATTTCGGAGAATATCGGGTATTTGAAAACCCCCGGGCTGTGGAATTTCTTCCACCAGGTCAAACTTTGTACAGGATTTCGGTAACGCTGAAAAAATCAGTAAAAAATGATAGTTAAAACTCTGCGGTACCAATGTCCAAACCGGGGCATACGTAATATTTTCAGCATGAACCAGCGCAGCCTTTTCCCCGGATGCACGATCGATAACAAATGTAGTTCGCCATATACGGATCAGAATTTCCTGAGACGTTGGTGGCACATGACAATGCACGTAGATATGTGCATCCGTTAGCAACTCCGGATGAATAGAATACAAAACATCGGTATCCACACTGGGTTTAGCCTTTACCGGTGGCTCAATGAGGGAAGAATACATACTGCAAATTTCCGTTATCGAAAACCCACTTTCAAGACCGTGTAAATAACTCTGCCTGCCGTGTTGATTAACTGCGTGTATTGATTACAAATACCGGTATTTCTTCATGGTTCACCAGATTCTCTGCCAGGCTGTGATTAAAAATAAAGGCGCCTACCGTGAGGTTGGTTGTAACCCCAATCAAATCTGGTTTGATGTCTTTCGCGGCATATTTAATCCCCCATTCCGGATCGTTCGTTGTAATAAAGTTCTGCGTGAGTTTAACGGAGGGGAATCTCTTCGTTAACTGATTCATTTTTTCTTCAACCTCTGCTTTGGATTGCTTGTCCTTCTCAAGACCAACGTAGAGAAGATGAATCGTGCTGTTCCAGAGTTTGGCAAACTCTACCAGTTTACCAACCACCGGGCTGGTGTCTTCCTGGAATGTGGAAGCAAACAAAATATTGGTAAATTCAACAAGATCAGGTTTATATTTTATAACCAGAACCGGAGCAGTTGCATGCCGAACAACCCGCTGGGTGTGCGAACCCAGAATCATCTCCCGTATTCCGGTTGCTCCGTGCGATCCCATAACAACCAAGCCTACTTTCAAAGGCTCGATGTAATTCTCAATTTTATCAACACCTTTATCCATTACTAGCAGAGGGGTTGCTTTTATCCCTGCCTTTTCAGCACGGTGTACTAATTCATCCAGATTAGATTTGGCCTGCCCGAGTGCAGCATCATGTTCTTCATGACGTTTAAGTTTGGATTCGGGATTCAACGTATGCAAACTGCCGGAGTTATCCGGGAAGAGATGCTGAAATACGATTTCCGAACCACCTTTTCTTGCTATTTCCAGTGCAACAGCAACAGCGTTTTCAGCACAGGTTGAAAAATCGGTTGGCACTAATATTTTTTTCATAATCCAATTGCTTTACAAGCGAAAGTACCGGTTGATTGGATGTAACTGAATGATACGGGTCAAGTGTATCAATGACATTTATCATCCTGATGGATTGGAGCTAAGGTGTTACCTTGAACCATGTTTGAACTGGAAAACTGGTTACGTGAAATAGGGCCGGTTAAGGCTGCCTTGCTGGCCACCCTGTTTACCTGGTTTATTACGGCTTTAGGAGCTGCCTTTGTTTTCATAATCCGCAATCCAACACGTAAAGTATTTGACATTTTGTTGGGTTTTGCAGGAGGTGTTATGGTTGCTGCAAGTTTCTGGTCATTACTGAATCCTTCTATTCAATTGTCTGAGCGTCTTTACCCCACGATATCCTGGATGCCGGCAGCCGTAGGTTTTGGCATTGGAGGTTTATTTCTGTTTTGCCTGGACAAGATCATGCCCCACCTTCATATCAATTTTGGTGTAGAAGAAAAAGAAGGAATCAATACATCGCTTCGAAGCACCAGCTTAATGGTGTTGGCCATAACCTTACACAACATTCCGGAAGGTCTGGCAGTAGGTGTGCTTTTTGGTGCGGCCGCGAGCGGACTGGAAGAGGCTTCCTTTGGAGCTGCCATTGCGCTGGCCATTGGTATCGGGCTTCAAAATTTCCCGGAAGGTCTAGCTGTGGCTTTTCCGGTGCGATCATTGGGTGCAAGCAAACTGAAAAGTTTTTGGTATGGACAACTTTCTGCCCTTGTAGAACCCGTTGCTGGCGTTATTGGTGCTCTTGCAGTTATCTATGTTCAGGCATTCCTTCCTTTTGCCCTTGCCTTTGCAGCGGGTGCCATGATCTACGTTGTTATCGAAGAAGTTATCCCGGAAACGCAGCGATCCACAAACACAGACCTGGCTGTGCTGGGATTTATTATTGGATTTATCGTTATGATGGTTCTCGATGTGGCGTTGGGTTGATGAAGCATATCATCGCTATTTCTGATGCCAATTACTTTTTCCACGAGACTATAGTATTGATGGAAGAAACCGGGAACAATTCTGTGGTTGCCCCGGCCTGTTGAATGTAATCTTTGATTCTGGCCAGCTGTCCCCGCTGTACTTTTGTCTCGGTTATCATGTTTATTACACCCAGTCCGCCTTTCGCAGTTAATCGAACAAGATT